>CAJQPV010000224.1 GCA_905480305.1 uncultured Gammaproteobacteria bacterium
CCCCGGGGAACTCAGCTGGTAATCAAGCCACCATGAAGGCCCTCGATAAAAAACTCTGGCGTGAACTGTGGGCCATGCGTATGCAGGCAGTGGCAATTGCGCTGGTGATCGTCAGTGGCGTAAGTATTTTCATCATGTCGCTGAGTACCCTCGACTCTTTATATGAAACCCGCGAAAACTACTACCGCAACAATCATTTTGCCCATGTGTTCAGCTCGCTGAAGCGCGCACCGCTTTCATTGCTCGAGGTTATTGAGGCAATGCCGGCTGTGGACAAGGTTGAAACGCGCGTGGTCGCCTATGTAAATCTCGATGTCGCCGGCTTTACCGACCCGGTCAGTGGCCACCTGCTGTCGCTGCCCGATAACAGCCGCGGCCTGCTGAACCAGATCTACCTGCGCAAGGGGCGGCTGCCTGAACCGGGTCGCGATAACGAGGTGTTGCTCAGCGAGGAGTTTGCCGAGGCCCATGGCCTGCAGGCCGGCGACACCCTGAACGCCACCATCAACGGGCGGCGCAAGACACTGACTGTAGTCGGCCAGGCGCTGTCACCGGAATACATTTACCAGATCGCACCTGGCGCCATGTTTCCTGATTACCAGCGTTACGGGGTGTTATGGATGGCACGCAAACCGCTGGCCAGCGCCTATGACATGGACGGCGCGTTTAACGATGTCACGCTCACCCTGGCCAGGGGCGGTCATGAGCAGGATAGCATCGATCGTCTCGATGAACTTTTAAAACCCTACGGCGGCATCGGTGCCTATGCGCGCAAGGACCAGCTGTCGAATCGCTTTCTGTCCGAGGAGCTGAAACAGCAGAAAACCATTGCCACCGTGTTTCCGGTAATATTCTTTGGCGTGGCGGCGTTTCTGCTCAACGTGGTAATCAGCCGCCTGATCAGCCTCGAGCGTGAACAGATCGCCGGCCTCAAGGCCTTTGGTTACAGTGATTTTGCGGTGGGTCTGCATTACACCAAGCTGGTGCTGATGATCGTGTCTCTCGGGGTCCTCGGTGGCATCGGCGCTGGCATCTGGATGGGCAAGGGTATGAGCCACATCTACATGGAGTTCTACAGCCTGCCGTTCATGGTCTATACGCTCAAGCCGCAGGTGATAATTTCTGCAGCCGTGATCAGCATTGCCGTGGCTATCCTTGGCACCCTGTACGCCGTGCGCAGTGCCGCCCGCTTGCCACCGGCCCAGGCAATGCGTCCGGAGCCGCCTGCGCTGTATCACGCCACCCTGGTCGAGCGCCTCGGCCTGCAACGCTGGTTTTCCCAGCCGACGCGCATGATACTGCGCCACATCGAACGCCGGCCCGTGAAGTCGTTGTTGACCACGCTGGGTATCAGCATGGCCTGCGCCATCATGATGATTGGCGGATTTCAGGAAGGCGCCATCGATCACATGGTTGAGGTGCAGTACAGCCTGAGCCAGCGCGAGGACCTGATCGCCAACTATACCGAACCCACCTCGTTGCGTTCGCTCTATTCCCTGCGCAGTCTGCAGGGAGTGGAACACGTCGAAGGCTTTCGCAACGTGCCGGCGAAGTTACAGTTCGAGCATCGCTCCTATCGCACCTCGGTGCAGGGTATCCAGCCGGACGGGAAACTGAAGCGCCTGCTCGATACCGAACTGAACCGCATCGAGCTGCCTGCGGACGGAGTAATCCTCACCGATTATCTTGCCGAACTGCTGCATATCAAAGCCGGCGATATGCTCACCATAGAAGTCCTGGAAGGTCATCGGCCGACGGTGCAGGTGCCGGTGGTTGGTACCGCCAAAGAGTACCTGGGCGTGAATGCCTACATGCAACGCGCGGCACTGAACCGCTTGTTGAAGGAAGGCGCTGCCATCTCCGGCGCCTTGCTGAAAGTGGACGAGCATTACCAGCGTGAGATCTATGCCGAGCTCAAGGATATGCCGCGTATCGCCGGTGTGGTGGAGCAGCGCTCAGCCATTACTGCCTTCTATGACACCATGGCGGAAACCATCCTGTTTTTTACCTTTATTACCACACTGCTGGGCGCGAGCATTTCCTTTGGCGTCGTCTACAACAGCATGCGTATTGCCCTGTCGGAGCGCAACCGGGAACTGGCCAGCCTGCGCGTGCTGGGTTTCGAACGCAGCGAGGTCGCCTATATCCTGCTCGGTGAACTGGGGCTGTTGACGCTGCTGGCGATACCGCTGGGTTTACTCATCGGTTATGGCCTGTGCGCCTACCTGGCGTTCCGGTTTGACTCTGATCTGTACCGCATTCCGCTGGTACTGGGCATGAAGGTCTATGCCTTTGCCGCGATGGTGGTGATCGTTTCAGCCATTATTTCTGCCATTATGATCTGGCGTAATCTCGCCCATCTCGATATGGTTGCAGTACTCAAGAGCAAGGAATAACCCGATGCACAACCCGCTGCGACAACACCCTGTCATAATAATCATCGCTGTACTGATTATTGTGCTGCTGGTGTGGGGCTTCTGGCCCCAAGCGCTACGGGTCGAAACCATTGAGGTCAGGCGTGCAACGCTAACGGTCAGCATTGAAGAAGAAGGCCGCACCCGGGTTATCGATCGCTACACCATATCTGCACCGGTGGATGGCGTGGCTTGTCGCGTGGAACTGGATGTCGGAGATCCTGTTGCAAAGGGAGAGCTGCTGCTGGGTATTTCACCGCTGGCATCGCAGGTTCTGGACCCGCGCAGCCGGGCCATGGCGACAGCACAGGTGTCAGTGGCAAAATCGGCCCTGCAGGCAGCCCGGGAACAGGCCCGCGTAGCCGCCGCCGAGGCACAATTTGCATCTACCGAGCTCAAGCGCCTGCAGCCCCTTGTTGGAAAGGGGCTGATTTCACGCGAGGTATTCAACAAGGCTGAAACCGGGGTGCAAACCAGCGCGGCTGCAAAACGCTCGGCCGACTCTCGTGTCGAGGTGGCAAGCTATGAACTGCAGGCAGCCGAGAGCGTGCTTGAGTATGCTGTCGGCACCACCGCTGAACCGGCTGAACGGGTAGCGGTGCACTCCCCCATCAATGGCAGAATTCTAAAGGTCATGCGTGAATGCGAAGGCCCGGTGCGTACCGGAGAACCACTACTGGAAGTGGGTAATCCTGCGGCACTGGAAGTGGAAGTGGATGTACTCTCCACCGATGCGGTGAAGATCAAACCAGGCATGCAAGTACTGTTTGACCGCTGGGGTGGCGATCATCCCCTGCAAGGCATTGTGCGGGGCATCGAACCTGCCGGGTTTACCAAAATCTCCGCCCTGGGGGTGGAGGAACAACGGGTGCTGGTGATATCCGAGTTCACCTCGCCGGCTGATGAATGGCTGCGTCTCGGCGACGGTTACCATGTTGAGGCGCGATTTATCCTGTGGCAGGAAGACAATATTTTGCAGGTGCCGGCCAGCAGCCTGTTCCGCTACAACAATGGCTGGGCCGTATTTGTCGTCGAAGGCAAGCGTGCCAGACACCGTGAGGTCAAGGTGGGACAACGCAATGGCCTCGCCGCTCAAATTCTTGAAGGCCTGAAAGCGGGAGAAACTGTTATCAACCATCCCGGTGAAAAGGTCAACGAGGGCACGCGTATCAAAATGCGTCCCGGGCGGTCGTAACTCACCCCGCGTTATACAGATACAGGGCTAACAGGCATGTTGTTTTGTTTTAAATGAAAAATTAAAGTAATTCAGGCTCGCTATACCTGCCAGATTAAACCCGCCAACCATAAAGGAGTCACCTTGGCCACAGACACGTTAACAGCATTGTTATTACTCTCCTGTCCCGACAAGATTGGCCTGGTTTCAAGAATATCGCATTTTATTTTTGAAAGGGGTGGCAACATCCTTGATCTGGATGAACATGTAGAGGCTGACGGCAAGCGCTTCTCCCTGCGGGTTGCCTGGGACATGCAAAATTTCTCTATCTCACCAGCAGATCTGAACGATGCCTTTACCCCGCTCGCCAGGGAATTTAATGCGCAATGGAATATTAGCTTCCTGGAAAAACGACAAAGAATAGCCATCTTTGTATCCAGACATGACCATTGTCTGCAGGAGATACTGTGGCGTCACAGCATGGGCGAATATGCAGTCGACATACCCCTGATTATTTCCAATCATCCTGACCTCAAGCCACTGGCCGAGCACCACTGCATTCCGTTTCATGTGTTCCCGATCAGCGCAGACAACAAGCAGCAACAGGAAGCGGAAGAACTGGAGTTATTAAGGAAACACAGCATTGACACGGTTATTCTGGCGCGTTACATGCAAATCCTGTCGCCACAGTTCGTACAGGAATACCCGGTTAATATAATTAATATTCACCACTCGTTTTTACCTGCCTTTATTGGCGGAGACCCGTATAAACAGGCCCACCAGAGAGGTGTGAAAATAATCGGCGCCACCAGCCACTATGTCACCGAGGACCTGGATACCGGCCCCATCATCGAGCAGGATGTCATTCAGATATCGCACCGGGACACCGTCGATGACCTGAAGAGAAAAGGCAGAGATCTGGAGCGACTGGTACTTGCCCGGGCACTGCAGTTTCACACCGAATACCGGGTGCTGGTCTGTGGACAGAAAACCATTGTTTTCCAGTAAGCCCTGTGTGGCCGCAAGCAGTTCTACCTCAAGGCAGCTAACTGGAATCCCACTCGATTCCGGTCTTCTGTCATCGCTTGCAGTTATCCACCCTCTTCAACTCGCTCGATCCGCACATCATCTATCCGGAGAGTGCCTGTTCGCATAAACTTCAGCCCAATCTGCGAACCACGACCTTCAGGGATTGATCACCGCTAATTACATCCGAGTGTCTTATCATGTACGCCCGTAACGGGAATAACGCACCCGGTAATGGCCAGCATCGCAATGACACTTGTGGCTCGAGAGACCAGGCGAAACAGAATCGTCTTCATTCCCTGCCACCCCCCGGGATCGTTTAAGTCAGATCACCCGGGATTTGATCCAGGGCCTGGTGAATCAGGCTAACTACCTGTTCATGGGCACAGCCACCCTTCTCGACAATCTCCATGACCCGGCCATTCAGGATGCGCCTGTCTTCCCTGCTGAGGTCTTTTGCCGTCAGCACGATGACAGGAATGTCCTCCCATTCAGAATTGGCGCGCATCTCGAGCAGGAAGTCGAAGCCGTCCATCACCGGCATCATCAAGTCGAGCAGAATCAACTGAGGCTTTTCCTGTGCCAGCGAGTCCAGCGCCTCTCGTCCGTTGCCTGCTTCAGCAACCCGCCAGGCGGATTTCTCCAGCGTACGCGCCATCATCTCCCGGGTTGCCTTGTCATCATCAACCAGCAATACCGAGCATGATTCATCAGGCGTGTAATAACGCGCCAGGGCGTGGTGTAACAGCTTACGGTCCACCGGCTTGGTGAGGTAATCGGTCGCCCCCAGGGCATAACCCTTGCTCTTGTCATCGACTATGGTCAGCATTATCACCGGAATATCACGAAGCACCGGGTCGGCCTGCAATGCCCGTAACACCGACCAGCCATCCATGTCCGGCATCATCACATCCAGCGTGATAGCTGCCGGTTTCAGTTTATGCGCAAGACGCAGGCCTTCCTCGCCACTGCCGGCAGTGACAACCTTGAATCCGTCCTTGCGTAAAAAGCGTTCTACGATATCCCGGGCTTCCGGATCATCATCGATCACCAGCAGGGTACGCCCCGCCCCGGCTGCACGCAGCGCCTGCAGCCCGGCATCAGTCGTGACCGGGCTGACTTCAATGAGAGTTTCTGAATCGACCCCGGGGAGTAGAACGGGCACTCGCATGGTAAAGACAGAGCCCTCGCCGAGCTTGCTTCTGACAGTAAGATCACCGCCCAGCATCTGGCAAAAGCGGCGTGATATCGGCAGTCCCAGGCCGGTGCCGCCATAATCGCGCGTGGTCGAACTGTCCGCCTGGCTGAACGCTTCAAAGACATGGTCGAGCTTGTCTGCCGGGATACCGATGCCGGTATCACTGACCGAAAAGGTCAACCAGTCCACCCCGTCAGCTTTTTCACGCGCTGCCCGCAGGGTAATGGTGCCTGCATGGGTGAACTTGGCGGCATTAGACAGCAGATTCAACAGTGACTGGCGCAGCTTGGTAATATCCTGATGTGCAGTACCGAGTTGCTCGCCACGTTCGATTGTAAACTGGTTGTTGTTACCTATCAGTGGCTGTGTGGTGCTGACGACCTGGTCGATCAGAGCGCCGACATCAAGCTCCTCGCCAAACGCTTCCATGCGGCCGGATTCGATCTTTGCCAGGTCGAGGACATCGTTGATCAGCGACAGCAGATGATTGCCGGCCTGCCTGACCTTCTGCAGGTCGGGGATAAAATCATCCTGTCCAATATCTTCCGCCTCTTCGATCAGCATCTCACTGTAACCGAGAATGGCATTCATCGGAGTGCGAAGTTCGTGACTCATGTTAGCCAGGAATTCACTCTTGGCCTTGTTCGCTTGCTTCGCCACTTCCGTCGCATGCTGCAAAGAGGCGGTACGTTCCATGACCTTGCGATCGAGATCGCGATTGAGATCGACAAGATGCCGATGACTTAGTGCCAGTTCGTCCTGCCAGTGACGCAACACCCGAAACACGACGAGCCAACCGACCACCAGGATCAGGATAACCACAGCAATGCTGAAGAGCTGTACCAGCATCCGCTGGCGTTGTGATTGAAGGGCTGCATCCGCCGATGATGCGAGTTCCCCGCCGAGGATCTGCATTCCCCCGGCGTAGACCACCTTCAGCCGCTCATATTCATCACCGAACAGGATTTCACGCGATGCTTCGAGTTGCCCCTGTCGAATCAGCCCGAATGCACTGTTTTCCATTTCAATGAGTGCCACGTTGGCCGCGTCAGTCTGCTCCGTGCCGCCGCCAGCATCCGGCACAAGGGCGATTGCATCCTGAATCGCCGCATCCAGTTTTCCTTCGAAGCTCCGGTATCGCTGCTCCCATTTGAGATCCCCTGTCGCCACTGCCATGCGCGTGGACATTGTGAGGATCTCGTCCAGGTGAACAATCCGGCCGCGCAGTTCCTGCACCCGGAATATGTGCTGTGCTGTGGTCGCGTATTGCCGGTAGGAATCGTAGGCGCTCCACACCGACCCAAAAAGGGCGACCACGGTGATCAGCCACGCCACCATGAGAAACCGCATCGGGCCACGCTCGCCGATACTGGAGTCAGAACAGCTGACCACGTCATCATGCATAGCATCTCTCCCTGACACAGATATCAAGCACACAGAATACCATGCGCACCCTGATCTCTCTCGACAGGTCGATAATGGCCATTGCGTGCGGGGAGATTAGCGCGCGCCCAGCAGGTTATCTATTTTGCCAAGCAGGCGTTTGAGATCGATCGGCCTGGTATCGTAGTCATCACAACCGGCTTGCAGCGCCTTCTGCTCGTCGCCCGCCATGGCATGAGCAGTGAGCGCAATAACAGGTATCGACTGCGTGGCAGGATTGGTCTTGATACGGCGCGTTGCCTCCCAGCCATCGACGTTCGGCAGGCCCGGATCCATCAGAATGATATTCGGGTTGACGGAGGCTGTCATGTCGACACCAGCCTGGCATCGATAGCGATAATCACCTCAAAACTTTTGCGCTCCAGTCTGCGCGGATGACAAGCCCTGCAAGTACGTTGGAACCCGGATCTTTTTTTGATATCCGGAGAGAATCACGAGTCCAGGCAGAAAGCAGGTATTGCCGAACCGGGTAATGGTTTTTGGATTGCGCTTGGTGTCTTTCCTCATTCCCATGCCGAGGCCGATAGCAACCTGAAATGGTCGCGGAAAATCGTCCGCCACGGGCTCATAGACCAACCCCTGTGCAGCACCAATGCGGCTAGCCAGGCCGAACTGTTCATGCAGTACGGGGACTAACGTTCTGACCAGGGTTTCAGCGGGTAGATGATCGGGTTTTCCCGAAGCTGTTTGGGCAACACCAGCAGCCGGCGGCCTTCTTGCCATTGCATGACATAGGTTTGCTTGGCCAGCTGTTTGCCGCTGTCGTCAACACGGTAGCGTCCCAGCAGCGAGCCGAATTTCATCTCCCGCAACTGTTCGCGAACCGCGTCCCTGTCGAGGGAATCAGCCAGCCGCACCGCCGCTTCCAGCACCTGACCCGCGGCATAACCGGAGGCAGCATGCACACCCGCATTACGACCGGTCATTTCCTTGTAGCGAAAGGAAAGATCGTAGGACATGGGTACATTACCACCACGCATCCATGCCACAACCCCAAGGATCCCATCAGCATCAGGGCCCAGGGCATCACCGAATTCTACCAGCGCCGGCCCCACCGTAAAGGCGAGTGCCTTGGGGGAAAAGTTCTGGCGCTTGACCTCGCGAACCAACGCAATCGAATCTTCAAGATAGGTGCCGCCTATGACGAGGTCGGGGTTGCTTGCCTTGAGGCGCCGCACCAGGTCGCTAAAGTCCGTGCTGTCTTCGCGGTACTCTTCATCGAAGACGAGCTTCATCCCCGCTGCGTCTGCCCTGGTACGAACACCGCGCGCAACCCCACGGGGAAAGTCACTGCCGGCATAGGCCAGCGCGATCGTGGTGAGGCCCGCGTTACTGGCAGATTCGATCAACAGGTCCATGTAGCGGTCAGCCGGGGAGTCGACCTGGAAAATATTCCGGTAACCGCGTGACCAGATATCGGTCGCCGACGCGCTCCCGGATACCATGGGAAAGCCGTGACGTTCAGCAACTTCACTGGCCGCCAGGGTGACATCGGAGGCATACGGGCCAATCAGCAGGTCCACACCGTCATCGCTGATCAGCTTCTCATACAGTCCGGCGCTGACAGCAGGGTCTGACTGGTCGTCGTAGGATACGATTTCGACCTTGCGGCCCAGCAATGCGCCGCGGGAATTGACATCATAGGCCCACATTTTTAGTCCAGCCAGCAGGTTACTGCCCGGGACCGCATAGGCTCCGGTGAGCGAGGCTGTCACGCCCACCCTGATCGGTTCCGCGGCAAGCGCACCTTGCGTCACCAGTTGAGCACTTGATATTGCCAGTAAGGCGAGGAAGAAAGTCCAGACCTTTGTCAGCAAGCCCTGTGTGTTTTTGATAGTGGCCATAATTTATTTCTCGATGTCCATTTTACGCTTCGTGGTATACAGCAACTTGACCCAGTCGTATTCGAACGGTGTACCGGTCTCGTAATAACGGAACGCGACATGTGCCCGGGTATCGATTGCCTTCATGATAGCCAACGCCCATTCCTCGCTATCCTTCATGTCCAGTTCGTCCTGTATCGCTGTATAGACAGCCCAGTCCACACCCAGGCCAATGCCGTCACGAACGTTGGATGGTCCCAGGAACGGCAGCACCAGGAACGGCCCGTTGCCGACCCCCCAGTGGCCCAGCGTCTGACCAAAGTCCTCATCGTGCTTCGGTATATCCAGCTTGCTGGCAACATCGATAAAACCCAGCAGGCCAACAGTGGTGTTGACCAGGAAGCGACCGGTGGTTTGCACCGTTTTGGTTCCATTGAACTGCAGGATGCTGTTGTAGAAGGTAGTTATATCTTCAAGATTCAGGAAGAAGTTGTGGATGCCCTGCTCGAGAAAATCCGGCGTAATGAACTTGTAACCGTTGACGACCGGCAGGAATACATACTTGTCGAAGCGGTAGTTAAACCGGTACATGGAGCGGTTAAAACCTTCCCATGGGTCCGAGATGTCGTCAGCGACATAATCAACATCATCACCGAGCACGCGGCTCGCGGGGAAGCTTGGCTCGATAACCTCGTCACCCTGCATCACGGGAGCAGTGCTGCAGCCTCCGAGAGCCAGTACTGCAACCAGCAACAACAGATGCCGTTGAAATTGTTTGTATACTGTTTTCATTTGTGCACCTGTTCTACTGGCTGAATACGTTGACCATGTGGGTCACGTTGTCACGAAAATCCATGTTGCCGCAATGCCCGCCGCGGGGATAAATCTTGGCACGGTCACCGAAAACCCTCGGGAAGAAGTCGATCTGCCCCGGCTCCAGGATAATGTCGTCCTGGTTGTGCATTACCTCGATTTTCTCTGCCGTGCGCAGGTAGTCCTCGATGCCCGTCAGGCTCATATCAGCGATCAGCTTGTCGCGCGTAAGAGCGGGGTTCTTTTCCTTTTGGTAGGGGAAGAAGTACACGTGGTAAAAATCTGTGAAACCGAGGCGGTGGGCGACCTTTTGGAGCTTACCCGGCGATGAATTCTTGGTCATGGTGACATTTTTTGGCTTGATATAGCCAAAATCAGTCATCAGGTCCGAGGTGTAGGCCATGTTCGCCGAGGAAATCCTGAAGGAAACCCCGATCAGGGCCGCCAGTTCTTCAGTATCCGGATTGACCGCCTCGAAGGCCTGGTACAAAAAGTTCTCACCGATATCGACGGTGTCGGTTTTCTTGTACGCGCGGGTCACCTGCTCCACCAGGCGGTTGTAGAACTGCGGAAAATTGTCGACCCCGCCGGGGATATTCTCCAGCATCCGGTCCAGCAAGGAAATAGAACTGTACAGATTGACTGGCGGATTGATCAGCAGGGCCTTTTTGAAATTGAAGGTCTGTTTCGTTTCGTCCAGCAAGGTGACGAAGGCGGCGTTGAATCCGCCGAGGCTGTAGCCGGTGACATAGAAGTCGGTCACTTCAATACGATCTTTCAGCTTACCCCAGATGGTCTCCATGACCCGGTAGATGTCTTCTGCATCCTGGTAGGCATTACCAGGCACCCCGGTCGAGTTGGCCGCGACAATAAAGTTCATGTAGGTAGGTGAGGAAATGGAAACCACGTGAAACCCGGCCTGGTAGAAGGCCCGTGCCATGTTGGTATTTTTCCCCCCGCTGTAGGAGGCACCCGTTCCGGCGATCAGAAAAACCAGCGGCGCGGGACCTTTCTGCAATGCCTCGGAGTAGCGTAGCTCTGCATCGAACCAGAGGGCCTCGGGAACATCCAGGATCTCGCTATTCTCGCGATCCTCGAAGATGGTGATACTGCGCTTTTTCAGCGGGATCTTTTTCGGCAACTCGGCACGGTACTCGGGAGGCGTCCCGACGACCGTGGCGAGAAATTTGTTATCGATGGGGAAATCGTAGACTTCGGGAGATGCCCACCCCGTCGATAGCCATACTGCTGCAAGCAGGAAGCCTAAATACCTTTTCATGCTGTATACCTTTTATAAAGTAGCTGAAAAATGAATTTCTGTTGATACCTGAAGCTGCTCACCAGGAAAAAACAACCATTGCGTAAAAACCCTGAAAATTAATAACTGCCATCCTCGCCTCCCGCCTCGTCAACAGCAGCAGACTCGATCCCGGGAACCACAATCTGCATGCCGGTGATCATTTGACCCTCATCCAGCCGGTCATCCATCACCTTCAGCCTGCATTTCAGTGTAGATTCAGTGTAAAAAGGACTGATCATTCTCTGGCTGAAATTATACCTGCCTATGGCTGAAATAATATAGCTGCGAGGCGAGCTTTTCTTGCCATTGCATGCCAAGCCCCTATATTACATGCAAAACTACATGATATCTGTAAATCCAGAGTTTTATGCGGCGGAAAAACCTTGCGAAGTACGACAGGCCGAAGCTGTCACGCCAGCCCGGCGGCGGAGCACACGAGTGAAGTGTGCCGGATCAGTGTAAACAATATAGAAAGCCATATCAGTAAGCCTGAGGTCCGGATCCTCGAGCAGTGAACAGGCGGTTTTGAAGCGTGCCCGCTGAGTCAGGTCGGAAAAAACGAGCCCTGATTGTCTGAGGCGGCGCTGCAGGCTGGCGCGCAGAGCAAACTCCTGTCCGCGGCATTTGTCGGCGGCATCCTGCTCAGACTGTCTGCCAGGAGCTTGCCACCGTTGCGGAGCTGGATAATTGCCGAATGATTATTGTTTAAACGCCCATAAAAAACACGTCTTGCAGAGGGAGGTTGCAAGACGTGTAGTAGCAAGAGTTTAGAATGTTTTTATTATTAGAATCTGCGCCACTGGTTAAAATACTATCTCGCTGGTGAAAGCCTGGCTATTGCCCTGAAGTACAATCACCGGGATTTTTTAAAGACAGCAGACATCATCCCGGTTGGGGCGGAATGTATCGCGGACAAGGTTCGCTGTTACGGGGAATTGCGTAATTAAACAGCAGTTGATACTGCTTATACGGGAGTATCTGTTTCCAGCTGGCGCCACACACTGCTGCCGCCAGAGGTTTTTTCAATCGCTGCCATACGCGCCTCATGTGCCTGACATTCTGCCTCGCTGGCGCGAATGACAGGTAAAGGTTTGCGCCCGGGGTCCACGCGCCTGATCTCGGCTCGCTGTACGCCCTGGCTGTCTACCCTGCTGTCCAGTGACAGGCTCACCTGGCCACCGGTCATCATCAGGTAGACGTCGGCAAGAATCTCGGCATCCAGCAAGGCGCCGTGCAGTTCACGCTGCGAATTATCTATTTCATAGCGCTTGCAGAGCGCATCAAGGCTGTTGCGTTGCCCGGGATGCATGCGGCGCGCCAGCGCCAGCGTGTCCAGCACCTTGCAGTGCCCTGCGACCGTACCCGGAGAGACCGCTAACAGCCGGAACTCGTTATCAATAAAGCCAACGTCAAACGGCGCATTATGAATAACCAGTTCTGCGCCCTTGATGAAGCCGAGGAACTCATCGGCAACATCGGCAAAGCGGGGCTTGTCTGCCAGTGATTCGTTGGTAATGCCATGCACTTCAATCGCACCCGCATCAATCTGGCGGTCTGGCTGAATATACTGATGGTAGGTGTTACCGGTAATACGCCGGTCTATTACCTCGACGCAGCCGATTTCAATAATGCGGTGCCCTTCTGAAGGTTCCAGGCCGGTGGTTTCTGTATCCAGTACGATTTGACGCATGCGCTTTCCG
This sequence comes from uncultured Gammaproteobacteria bacterium, assembly GCA_905480305.1. GTDB lineage: Bacteria > Pseudomonadota > Gammaproteobacteria > UBA9214 > UBA9214 > UBA9214. The sequence goes on from CAJQPV010000224.1 coordinate 12,892, forward strand.
CCGTCTATAAAAGTTCGTCTATGGCCTTGTTCGCCAGCTCGTCGGCCAGTTCGTTTTCAGTGTGGCCGCTGTGGCCCTTTACCCAGGCCCATTCAATATCATGTCCTTCCGTGGCCTTGTCCAGACGTTGCCAGAGATCAACGTTTTTCACCGGCTTTCTGGCCGCCGTCTTCCAGCCGCGCCGCTTCCAGTTTTCCAGCCATTCCTGGATACCCTGCTGTACATATTTAGAGTCCGTCGTCAGGCGTACGCGACAGGGACGCGTCAGGCTTTCCAGCGCCTGGATTGCAGCCATCAATTCCATGCGGTTGTTGGTTGTCAGTGCTTCCGCGCCATACAGGCTCTTCTCATGACCATTGTGGCGCAGTAATGCGCCCCAGCCACCCGGACCCGGGTTGCCACGGCAGGCACCGTCGGTAAAGATTTCGGTTTCAGTTGACACGTCGCACATTGCCCTGTGATGAGCTGGGTATCCCGACCGGAAACAGACGACGCCGTTCCAGTGGACCTTCTTTTAATGGTGTCAATATGATACTGCGTTTACGGGCTACCAGTATGTAGGCTGCCGAAAGATACTTGCGACCGTAGTTATCACCGGGCGCAGCGCTTATACGCAGTTTTTCAAGCAAGCGAATATTTTGCAGCGGCGGATACTGAAAAAGATAACGTGCATGCAGGGTATCGAAGCCCAGCAATCTGAGCCAGTCCTTAATACGGTTCATACTGAGAAACTGGCAGCCCCATGGCATCTGCTGGCGCTTGCGCGACAATGCGCGGCGTAGCCCCCACAGGCTGCGTGGATTAAAACCGATAATCACCAGGTGGCCGTCCGGAATCAGGCTGCGATCTGCTTCGCGCAATACCTGGTGCGGATCGCGGGTGATTTCCAGGGTATGCGGTAACACGATGGCATCAATGGTATCGCTCATAATCGGCCATTGCTCGGTATGACCGCCGAGCCCCGCCTGTTGCTGCGCCAGGGGTTCGACACTCTGAATGACGTGATGGGGAATACGGCTGTTTTCCAGATGACAATGCTCCCATGGCGGATCCAGTACCAGCAGGTGATAGCCAAACAGGGTGGGTAACTCGGATTCCAGCGCCAACAGCTCGTTCTGCGCCAGTAATTGCCCCAGCGGGCGCTGATACCAGTTGCGCAGCGAGGCAGACCTGAGAGGCGCTGTAGATAGCGTATTCATCACCCTGAAATAATAACGCATTCCGGCCATTTCCGTACCCCAAAAAACCTTTTCATGAAAACATATTGACCCGCCCCGAAGGGGCTGTCAGGATATGGTCGCATTTGAGGGCTGTATGCAAGTTGTGGCGCTGGTCACATACCTTTATATCAAGACCAACCGGGATATCGCCGATATCAAAGCATGAAGAGCCTGCGACTTGTCTTATCCGTATTTCTCATCCAGCAGATTGCCGGATGCGCCTCACTCAACACCCCGTCACAATCAAGCGTTTCCAGTGATGCTGATTTTGCAACCATCACCGAGCTTGATGCGCACAGCCCTACCGCCAGCGGCGGACAGTATCATCACGCAACCACTCCAGCTGATAGTGGCACGCCGGTCTTCTGGACAGAGCTGCGCCAGGGCTTTCGCCTCAGTGGCACACAGCAAGCCGCGGTTCGCAAGCGCGCCGACGAATACGGCAGAAGTGCACGGCAGGTGGAAAGAATATTCAGACGCGGCGACCCCTACCTTGCCTATATATATGAGGAAGTAAAAAAGCGCGGCTTCCCGAATGAGCTGGTACTGCTGCCGTTCGTGGAAAGCGCCTACGACCCCTTCGCCTATTCACATGGCCGCGCTGCCGGCATGTGGCAATTCATACCCGGTACCGGCAAGATGTACGGTCTCAAGCAGGACTGGTGGTATGACGGTCGCCGCGACGTGATCGAATCAACGCAGGCCGCACTCAACTATCTCGACTATTTACAGCAACGCTTTGACGGCGACTGGCTACTCGCCATTGCTGCCTACAACTCGGGCAGTGGCACTGTCAGCAAGGCCATCAAGCGTAACCGCAAGGCCGGTAAACCGACTGACTTCTGGCACCTGACCCTGCCCAAAGAAACGTCGGCCTATGTACCGAAGCTGCTCGCTATTAGTGACGTCGTCAGGCGTCCCGAGAAATACGGCGTAGTCCTTGCGCCCGTTGATAGCACCCCCGCCTTTGCCATTGTCGACACCCGCGGACAGCTGGACATAGCCGTAGCAGCGGAACTCGCAGCTATCGACATCGAGCAGCTGTACCTGTTAAACCCCGGCTTCAATCGCTGGTCAACCCATCCGGACGGACCGCACCAGCTGGCTATCCCG
>CAJQPV010000225.1 GCA_905480305.1 uncultured Gammaproteobacteria bacterium
GCGGCACTGATGCGTGTTTCTGCCTGTTCGGTCAGGATGTCGCCCCACCAGTAGAACACTTTCAGACCGGGCGAACGCCGGCGACATTGCGTCACCGTCTGCTGGTCAAGCGTGCCCTGAATGCTGAGCAGGATATCCCACTGCTGCTGAGACATAGCCTCGATCAGCTGTTTCCTGTGGCGGCCGGCCCAGGCAGATTTTCTGTTGTAGCCGGGTAGCCATGACTTGCCGGCCAGGCTGATGCGGTCGCGCAGGGTTTTGCGGTTGTGATAGCTGATGCCGGTCCGGTGTCCCGCCTGTTGCAGGCAGTCGGCGATAATCTCGGTCCACATGCCGGTCCAGCCCGGACCTTCGATAAATATTTTCACGCTCAAGCGTTGCGCATGCAGCTTACTGTGGCAGCCAGTATGTTGCCTGTGGTCCCTGTATCGCTTGCAGGGGGTGCTGGTAGAGGCGCTCCAGATTGTCACGGGAGAGTACCGCATCTGCGTTCCCCTGCAGGCTTTCGCCTTCACCAAATAACAGTAAAAAGCGATTGCAGTAGCGCACGGCAAGATTGATGTCGTGGATCACCAGCAGCAGTGCCTTGCGGCTGTTGCTGACCTGTTGTTTCAGCAGCTCCAGCATGCGCACCTGGTGATGAATATCGAGGTGGTTGGTTGGTTCGTCCAGCAGCAGCAGTTGCGGATCCTGTGTCAGCAGGCAGGCGATACCAACGCGGCGACGTTCGCCACCCGAGAGGGTGTTTACCATGCGTGATTCCATCTCGCCCAGGCCAACCGCTTGCAGTGCGCTTTTTGCAAGGCACAGGTCCTGGCTGCTTTCCCACTGCAGCGGCCCAAGCCACGGGTGGCGGCCGGTGAGGACGGTTTCCAGGACGCTGGCCGGGAACGCATCTGCGTGGTCCTGAAACAGCAAGCCGATCTGTTGTGCGGCTGATTTGCGTGGCAGCTTGTGCAGTGCCCGATTGCCCGCAATGATTGTGCCGGACTCCGGTGGACGCAATCCGGCCAGCGTGTGCAGCAGCGTGGTTTTGCCGCTGCCATTACGTCCCAGTACACACCAGCGATCACCGCTGTTTATCTTCAATTCAAGATCACGACACACCTTTGTGGTACCGATGCTGACGTGCAGTGCCTGTGTGCTCAGTAAGGACATGGGTGCCTAGCGTTCCTCGCCATGCAAGCTGCGGCTATGGTGCAGCAATATCAAAAATACCGGTACGCCGATCAGTGCGGTGAGTATGCCGACCGGCAATTGTCGGGGTGCCAGCAGGGTGCGTGCCAGTGTGTCGGCGCAAACCAGCAGGCTGCCGCCGAGCAGGGATGCAGCCGGCAACAGCAAGCGATGATCGCGCATGCCAAGCAGGCGCAGCATGTGCGGAACCACCAGGCCAACAAAGCCAACACTGCCGGCCAGGGTGACGGCCGTGGCGGTTAACAGTGATGCCAGCAGATAGATGAAACTGCGCAGTGGTTTGACACTGATCCCCAGTGCGCCGGCTGTTTGTTCACCGTGTGCGAGTATGTTGAGTGAACGACCGATGGCAACTGCAGCCAGCAGCCCGAACAGCAGTACCGGCAAACTGCCGAGTGGCATGGGTGCATTGGACAGATCACCCATTAACCAGAACAGCATGCCGCGCAGCCCCTGTTCCGGGCTGATCGCCAGTAGCAGGCCGATCACGGCACCCCAGCCGGCCGCGATAACGATACCGGTGAGTAACAGTCGACTGGTGGTCCAGCTGCCTGCACCATGCGACAGCCCGAACACCAGCAGCATCGAAAGCAGTGCGCCGCCAAAGGCAGAACCATGCAGCCAGACACTGCCGAGACCGGACAGCATCGCCAGCAAGGCACCGGTGGCGGCACCACCGGATATGCCAAGTACATAGGGATCTGCCAGCGGATTACGCAGCAACACCTGCATCAGGCCGCCGGCCAGTGCCAGTAGCGCGCCGCTTGTAAAAGCCGCCAGGGTGCGTGGCCAACGCAGTTCCATCAATACCTGGCCGGTCAGTTCATTGCCGGAATGCGTGCCGCTTATGACTGCCAGCAGCTCTTGCCAGGTGATGGCGATAGTGCCGCTGGTCAGGCTCAACAGCAGGCTGGCTACGGTTAGCAGCAATAACAGGGTGAACAGAATAACCGGCCGCATGATGAATATTTGTCTGTCGGATAGACGTTCTATCGCAGACTGATAACCGGCCAGTCATGATCCCTGGCATGTTGCTCAAGGATTTCATCCGGATCAACGGCCACCGGATGAGTTACTTCGCCCAGCAGCGGCAGGTCGTTATGTGAATCACTGTAGAACCAGCTGTCATCCAGTGATTGCCGGTTTTCTTCCAGCCACCCCGCGAGTTTTTCTACCTTGCCGGCCTGAAAGCAGGGTACGCCACTGACCGCGCCGGTATAGGCGTTATTGATAAGCTCGGGTTCGGTCGCGAGCAAATGCGCAATACCATACATGGCGACGATCGGTTCGGTAATAAACCGGTTGGTTGCGGTGATGACGACCAGTGTGTCGCCCTGTTTTCGGTGTTTGTCAATCAGTGCCTGTGCCGCAGGTAGCACGATAGGTGTGATTTTTTCCTGCAGGTAACGGGCGCGCAGTTGCTGTAGTGTGTCGATATCATGTGCGGCCAGTGGTTGTAACTGGAATTCAAGAAACTCGTGAATATCCAGATCACCCGCCTTGTACTGGTCATAGAAACGCCGGTTTTTGCGTTCATGACTGGCACCGTCGACGATGCCCTGTTCTGCCAGAAAACAGCCCCATAGATAGTCACTGTCACCGGCAATCAGGGTGTTGTCGAGATCAAAAAGTGCAATACCCACTGTTGTTACTCCTGCATAAAAACGTCGCCAAGCATACACGAAAGCATTAAAACGGCGTCACCGTGCATAGCGGTGCGGTTTGCTCCTGCTGTGTAGCTATGGGAGAATGATTCTAATTCGGAAATGCAAGAAGGTATTTGCAAGTGATTGATCCTGATGGTTTTAGGCCAAATGTAGGGATAATACTGTCGAGCCCGGAAGGGCGACTGTTGTGGGCCCGGCGTATCGGTCAGGATGCCTGGCAGTTTCCACAGGGCGGTATGCGTTCCGATGAAACACCGGCAGAAGCGATGTACCGTGAACTGTCGGAAGAGGTCGGTTTGCAGCCGGAGCATGTCGAGCTAATCGGTGCAACCCGTGGCTGGTTACGCTATCGTCTGCCACGTCAGTATATCCGGCGTTCATCCCGACCGGTGTGTGTCGGACAAAAACAGGTATGGTTTCTGTTACGCATGTTGTGTCCGGATCAGACAGTGTGTCTTGATCTGAGTGACAAGCCCGAGTTTGATCACTGGCGCTGGGTGGATTACTGGCATCCGCTGAGCGAGGTGGTTGCCTTCAAGCGTAATGTATACCGCAAGGCTTTGGATGAACTGGCGCCGTTACTGTTTCCCGGCGGTGTACCGAGGGCTGCCAAAAAATAGGCATAACGCTTGCTTCCGGTACGACCGGAATCCCTGATGTGCTGCTTGCACTGACAATTTTTTTTCACCGACCGTCACTGGAACTGTTCTCATGCTCGATACCTTGAGACGAATTATTCAGGAAGTAAATACCGCGCCCGATCTGGATCACGCGCTGGATATTATTGTTCGGCGGGTGCGTGAATCTGTGGCTGTTGACGTGGCTACTGTCTACCTGCTGGATACAGAACAGCAGCAGTACGTACTCAGCGCCACAGAAGGCTTGCGCAAGGATGCCATCGGCAATGTCCGCATCGATCTGGATGAAGGTCTTGTCGGCGTTGTCGGTCGGCGTGAAGAGCCACTAAACCTTGAAGATGCGCCGCTGCATCCACGTTACCATTTTATCAGTGAAACCGGGGAGGCACCCTACCATGGTTTTCTCGGTGTGCCGATTATTCAGTACGGCAATGTGCTTGGTGTGCTGGTTGTCAGGCAGCGCGATAAACGCAAGTTTGCCGAGGAGGAAGAAGCCTTTCTGGTGACGCTGGCGGCACAGCTGGCCGGCGCCATCACCCACGCCGGTGCCAGTGGCCGGATTTTTGCTGTGGTATCACCCGAGCGCATGACAGCGTCGCTCATTGGCCTGCCCGGTTCACCCGGTGTAGCCATTGGCCGGGTGATGGTTGTTTATCCGCCTGCAAACCTGGAGGCGATTCCAGATCGTCTGGTTGATGATGTCGACAGCGAAATTGCCGAGTTTACAGAGGCGGTCAAGGCGGTGCAGGACGACTTGCGTGCCTACGCCAATCGCATGTCTGCAGTGCTGCCGGCACAGGAGCTGGCGCTGTTTGATGCCTTGTTGCTGATGCTGGATGGCGACAGCCTGGTCGGGGAAACCATTGAACGTATTCGCCAGGGGAACTGGGCACCGGGAGCCTTGCGCGAAACCATTGCGCAACATGTAAAGGTGTTCGACGCCATGGCGGATTCCTACCTGCGGGAACGTGCCAGCGACATCCGCGACCTTGGCCGCAGGATTCTTACGCACATGCAGAGTGATCGACCGGTCACGCCTGTCGCCTATCAAAAAACCGTGCTGGTCGGTGAAGATATCAGCGCCGGTCAGCTGGCGGAAATTCCGCAGGAAAATCTGGCAGGTATCGTGTCTGCCAGCGGTTCCAGTTCATCGCATGTGGCTATTCTTGCGCAGGCCATGGGGATCCCGGCTGTCATGGGTGTCAGTGACCTCCCTGTAGGTCGGCTTGAAGGGCAGAAGATCATTGCGGACGGCTACCGCGGTGATGTGTATGTGAATCCATCGGCCCTGGTTCTGGAAGAGTTTGCACGCCTGCAATCAGAAGAGAGCCAGTTGTCTGAAATGCTCAGGCATGTTGCCGGTGAGGATTCTGTAACGCCGGACGGTGTGACCGTTCCCCTGTATCTGAATGTCGGGCTGGTATCAGGTGTTGAGACAGAGGCCCAGGCAGAAGGTGATGGCGTAGGCCTGTACCGCACCGAGATCCCGTTCCTGATGCAAGAACATTTCCCTGGTGAGGAAGAACAATTACGCATTTATCGCAAGGCGCTGGAAGCCTTTGCGCCAAGACCGGTCACCCTGCGCACCCTGGATGTAGGCGGCGACAAGATGTTGCCGTATTTTCCCGTACATGAAGACAACCCGTTCCTTGGCTGGCGTGGTATCCGGATTTCGCTGGATCACCCGGAGATTTTCCTGACGCAGATCCGCGCCATGCTGCGTGCCAGTGTCGGCCTGGATAATCTGACCATCATGTTGCCGATGATTTCAACTGTTAGCGAACTGGATCATGCCATTCTTCTGATCTACCAGGCGCTGGACGAATTGCTCGAGGAAGGAGAAGCCGTAGTACGTCCGCCAATCGGCATGATGATCGAAGTGCCCTCGGCCGTTTACCAGATCGACGCCATGGCAAAGCGGGTGGATTTCTTTTCGATTGGCACCAATGATCTTACCCAGTATCTGCTGGCGGTTGATCGTAATAATGCGCGCGTGGCAAGTCTTTATGAATCGCTGCACCCGGCTGTGCTGCGCGCAATCAGGCAGGTACTGGATGAGGCGCACAAGCTTGGCAAGCCGGTCAGTGTTTGCGGTGAGATGGCCGGTGACCCGGCTTCGGTGCTGGCGTTGCTGGGTTTGGGTGTCGACAGTTTGAGTATGAATGCCAGTAATTTTTCGCGTGTCAAATGGGTGATTCGCAGCTTTAGCCGGGATGAGGCGCGCGAATTGCTGGAGCAGGTGTGGTTGCTGGAAGATCCGGGCGCTATTCGGGAGTTGTATAACGGTGTACTGGAGCAGGGCGGCTTGGGCGGCCTGGTGCGGGCGGGCAACTGATGAACTTCTATATATTGTAACTAACTGATAATAATAATTAATTACGGGTTTCAGGGCGGGCGCGGGCGTATCTCCAATCAGGGAGGGTGGCATCCGGGCCCTGCTATGCTTATATTGTGATATCTGAAGTTGTGGTGGTATTCAACAGGTAACGGAGTTTGATATGGGACAGGCAGCAGTTGATTACAGTACTGATCTGGTCACCGGCGATCTTGCGCTGACAGAAGCAGCCCGCGGCAAAATGCGCGAGTTGTTCAGCCAGATTGAAGACGATGATATGAAAGCCATCCGGGTGTTTGTTTCCGGTGGTGGTTGTGGCGGTATGGGTTACGGTATGACGTTTACCGACAGCCGTTCTGAATACGACAGTGTGCGTTCGGAAGAAGGTTTTGATATTTATGTTGATGCCGTTGCGCTGAACTTTATGCGCGGTGTTGAAATAGATTATGTTGAGAAACCCACCGGCGCCAGTTTTGTGTTCAACAATGCATTTGCCGTAACCGGCGGTTCCGGTACCTGCGGTGCGTGTGGCTCGGCTGGCGGAGGATGTGCCTGATCATGGTCGTCAGCAGACGCCTGCGCGTCTGCTGCTGATTGCCCCCCCGAACAGTTATCGTACTGTTTCCTACCTTGAGTCTGCCCGCCGCCAGGGGGTAGATGTGCTGGTTGCTTCCGAAGGCGAACACTCTCTTGTTAGCGCCATTGCCAGCGGTCTGCACATTGACCTGGATGCGCCGGAAGCCCTGGAGCAGTTGCTACGGGCGAACCAGGAACGCCCTTTTATCGGTGTTGTTGCAACGGATGACACCACGGTAGAGCTGGGTAGCCGCATTGCGCGGCAGCTGCATCTCCCGCATAACCCCCCGCAGTCAGCGCAGTATTCACACCGCAAGGATCTGTCCAGGCAAGTATTGCAGGCAGCAGGTGTTCGGGTACCTGAATTTCGTATTGTCAGTCTCGCCAGGGCCATTGCGCCGCAACTGGAGGGGCTGAAATTTCCCTGCGTGGTGAAGCCGCTATCGTTATCCGCAAGCCGGGGAGTGATGCGGGCTGATACGCCGCAACAGCTGCAGTCTGCCTGCCTGCGGATTCAGTCGATTCTCGCGGCTGAAGATATGGCGGATGACTATGTCAGCTCCCATTTGCTGGTTGAAAGCTTCATATCGGGTCCGGAAGTGGCACTTGAGGGTTTGCTGCAGCGGGGCGAACTGGATGTGCTGGCGATCTTTGACAAGCCGGATCCACTGGACGGGCCTTTCTTTGAAGAGACTTATTACATTACACCTTCCAGGCATACAGCTGCGATTCAACAGGAAATTATCCAGTGTGTCAGGGATGCCTGTGCCGGACTCGGGTTGTGCGAAGGTGCAGTGCATGCAGAAGTGCGTATTGGTGAATCCGCTTGTGCCATTATTGAAGTGGCTGCAAGAACCATTGGCGGTGAATGCGCGCGCCTGCTTCGGTTTGGTACCGGTCACTGTCTGGAAGACCTGGTGATCGCACATGCAGTAGGGCAGCCACTCTCTATCAAGCGCAACAGTGATGCCGCAGGCGTATTGATGATTCCGATTACAATGGCCGGAAGCCTGCGCCGTATTGAAGGGATTACCCGCGCACGTGCCGTTCCATTCATTGAAGATATCCTGATTAATATTCGTGAGGGCTACGAACTGATACCGCTGCCAGAGGGCAGTAGTTACCTGGGGTTTATGTTTGCCTGTGCGCCAAAGCCGGAGCAGGTAGAGGCGGCCTTGCGCAAGGCGCATGCAGAGCTGGACGTTATCGTTGCACCGGTAATCAAGGTGCTTGATCTGCGCGGATGAATTGCTTGGGTTATTTGAAGCTGTTCCGGCAGAACGATTTAATACATGTGTTGCGTCGATCGCTTAATTGGCAACCCAAACCGGAAGTTCAGCATCTTGGACTAAATGTCTGGAATCGCAGCGAGTGTGATTTTTCAGCTTCTGTTATTCTGGTGGGCAGGCTAAAAATTTTTATGCTTATGTTTTGTGCTTCGACCTTTGAGATTTAAACATGATGATCTGCACAGTGAGTAGCATTTTCCTCTCCCGCTTTGCGTTCTGCCGGGTTCTGGCCTTGCTGATGGTGCTGTTTGTGCCACTGCTGCCTGCACAGGCAGCGCAAGCGCCGGGGTCTGACCCCCTTCCCCCGTTAAAGGCTGCACTCGATCGGATGGAAAAACAGCTCGCCTCCGCGGGTACGGCTACGAAGCAAGATCTGAAGGCGCTTGGAAAGGAACTTGCTTCGGCTCGTTCCGGTGCATTGAACTGCGTAGCGCAGGCGGAGCAACAGATTGCCCGGCTGGAGAACGATCTTGCCATCCTCCGCCCCGGGAAAGACAAAGATATGCAAGCGAGGAAGTCCACGGAGTCTCAGCCCGACGATCAAGCCGAGACGCTGTTATCGCCTGACATAGCCCGTCAATTGGGGGATGTGCAGAACAGTAAAGCCAACCTGGAAGGGCGGGCTGCCACCTGCAAACTCATGTTGCTGCGCATCGATGACCTGCAGTCCCAGCTTGGAGATTACCTGCGCGGCGTTCAGGCCCGGCAATTGCTGGTCCGCGGCCCCACCTTGATCGATGTGATACAAGCCAACCTGGATGCCCCGGAACTCTGGTTGGACTTTTCGACCCGACTGGCGGTGAAATCGACGGGTTGGGATACGATCCGACCCATTCATCTGGCCGGTGCCGCTGTGATGGGAATGCTGGGTTTCATCCTTGGCCGAATCCTGCCGCGCCGACTGCGGGGCCGAGCGGCTCGCATGAAGGTTGAGAGAGACGAGGTATCCGCCGGCATGGTGCAGGCGATTATCGCCTGTACCGTCAGTTATGCACCCATCGTGCTCGCTCTGGGCGGTATCAGCGCCTATCTGACACTCATCCCCCGGGAGGGTGGTGATGTGCCCTTTGTCATCAGCCTGGTTTACGGCCTGTTGGCCTATGTCGTTATCGCGGCCGGCATCAAAGCCCTGCTCAATCCCTGTCCACCCGCGACCTATTACCTGCCGCTGCCGGAAGCCGTCGCGCAGCCGCTCGGCCGGCGCAGCCGTATGCTGCTGCTGGTCGTGCTGATCTGGTTGCTGGCGCAGAAACTCCACGCGGACGCACTGCTGGACGAGACCATGTGGTTGCTGATCCGCAAGATCATCGCCCTGGTCTGGGTCCTGAATGTCATCTGGCTTATCTGGCTGCTGCGCCGACTCGAGGGCTGGCGGGACAAGTGGATGCTGCCGCTGCTGATCAGCCTGGTGTTGCTGGGCGGTCTGGTTGCCGGCTGGGTCGGCTATGTCAACCTGGGCAGGCTGGTGTTAGTGGGTATCACCGCGACTCTCGCGTTGGTTGGCCTCGCGCTGGTGGTGAACCAGTTTTTCTCGGACCTGTTCGATGGCCTGGATGCGGGGCGCTATCACTGGCAAAGGAGGCTGCGTGGGGCCATCGGTCTCAAGGGCAACGAGTACGTGCCCGGACTGGACTGGTTACGACTGCTCCTCAAGCTGGCACTATGGACCGGCGTTGCCCTGCTGACGCTGCGCGCCTGGGATGCCGACGAGATCACTGGCGAAATCCTGCGTCATTTCAGGGAGGGCTTCCAGGTCGCCGGTTTGACCATCGTCCCCAGTCAATTGCTGTGGGCCGTTCTTGTTCTCGTTGGGCTGCTTACGCTGACTCGCTGGATGAAGGCCCGACTGGATACGAAATGGCTGGCCAAGACGCGTATGGAGCGTAGCGCGCGGGAAGCGCTGGTCACTACTTTCGGTTATGTCGCCGTGGCTCTTGCAATCATCGTGGCATTGTCGATCGCAGGCATAGAATTTACCAACCTGGCCATTATCGCCGGTGCGCTCTCGGTGGGTATTGGTTTCGGCCTGCAGAATGTCGTCAACAATTTCGTATCCGGAATCATCATGTTGGTGGAGCGCCCGTTCAGGACCGGTGACTGGATTGTCGTCGGTAGCACCGAAGGCTACGTCAGGCGCATCAGTATCCGTACGACAATCATTGAGAGCTTTGACCGGGCCGAGGTGATCGTGCCCAATTCGGATCTGATATCCGGCCAGGTAACCAACTGGACGCTGCGCAATCAATGGGGATGGATCAAGGTACCGGTCGGCGTTGCCTACGGCAGTAACACGGCCGCGGTCAGGGATACCCTGCTCGATATAGCGCAAAACAATGAAGATGTTATCAAGGGCAACCCGCAACTGCCGGATCCCGATGTATTGTTTCTTGGCTTCGGTGACAGCTCGCTCAACTTCGAATTGCGCGCCATCATTCCCAATATCGACCAGCGAATGCGTGTGATCAGCGATCTCAATTTTGCCATCGATGCCGCGTTCCGCGAACAGGGTATCGAGATTCCCTTCCCGCAGCGCGATCTAAATTTCCGTGGGCCCTTGCAGGTTGAATGCGACCCTAAGGGGCCGCGCGCATCACCTGACGGCGAGGGCCATAATAAATAGGGGGCAGACCCGATTGGCACTTACTTAAGAACCCTGCCACGGAAATACACGGAAGGACACGGAACCGTTTCCGGTCAGACAATTTATTTTTCCGTGTGCTTCCGTGGCCAATTGACCTTCATATATTTATGAAACTGCCTAAGTAAGCACTTCGGGTGTTATTTCTTGGCTCCCGGCGCCTGGAAGCCTTCCGGAGTGCCACCCATGTCGCCTTCGTTAAACAGAAACCCCACCATGTGTTGTTCGATGATGCTGACACTGCCGGTATCGGCGGTATTCAGACCGTTTTCATTGATGATCATGGTCAGACGCTCCAGCCATTTGTTCCAGCCCTCTGCGGAGACATTTTCATAGATGCGCTCACCCAGTGAACCGGGGTGCGGAATGTGATCGAGACCTTCCGCTTCACGCTTGAGCACTACGCAGTTTACGATACGACTCATCTTAATTTACCTCACATAAATGATAACTATATTGTACCTGAATTTCGCCGTTACGCCGTTTTCCCCAGTATCAGAAGGGTTTGACGACGGCCAGCAGTACAATGGCGACCAGTAACAATGCCGGGATTTCATTGATCCAGCGATAAAAAACATGGCTGTGTGTCGCGCAACCGCTGCGAAAGTCCTGCATCAGTTTGCGGCAGTAAATGTGAAACACGATTAAACTGCCGACCAGCAGCAGCTTGGTGATCAGCCATCCGGACTTTCCGTATACCGCCCAGGCGTAATCCATCAACAGCCATATGCCGAACACGGCCGTCAACACGGCACCGATGGTCATAATGGCAAACAGCTTGCGTTCCATGATCAGAAAGCGCGCATGGCTGGTCTCGTCTGTGCTGT
>CAJQPV010000226.1 GCA_905480305.1 uncultured Gammaproteobacteria bacterium
TGCCGATTGTTGCCAGCATGGGGGGTATTGCCGGCAGCCAGACGCTGATTATTGTTATTCGCGGCATGGCACTTGGCCAGATTGGTCACACCAATGCGCGTTGGCTGATGTACAAAGAGCTCGCAGTCAGCGCACTCAACGGTGTTGGCTGGGCGGTCGTGGTTGCGGTCATCGCCGCCACCTGGTTTCATGATCAGACCATCGGCATCATCATTGGTGCCGCACTCATCATCAACCTGATCTTTGCCGCAGTTGCCGGCCTCAGCATTCCATTTCTGCTGCAAACCATGAACGTCGATCCGGCACATGCCGGCACTGTGTTGCTAACCACGGTAACAGACATCGTTGGATTTATGGTGTTTCTGGGGCTGGGAACAATCTTTCTGCTGTAGCGACCGGTCAGGCACCGGCCACCATCATCTGTTCAATCAATACCGAGCCGGTGCGCGTGTTACCGCGCAGGTCAACATCATTGCCGACCTCCACAATCTTCATGAACATGTCTTTCAAATTACCAGCCACGGTTATCTCGTCGACCGGATACTGAATCTCACCGCCCTCAACCCAAAAACCGGCTGCGCCCCGCGAATAGTCGCCAGTGACATTATTAACTCCAAAACCGATTAGCTCGGTCACCAGCAAACCGGTATCCATGCTGCCGAGCAGCGCCTGCAGATCCTTGTCACCCGGCTCGATAGTGAGATTACGTACGCCACCGGCATTACCGGTGGTTTGCATTCCCAGGCGACGCGCTGCGTAACTGTTCAGCACATACCCCTGCAACACACCGTCTGTAACAATATCCCGCGCACAGGTGGCCACGCCTTCACTGTCATAGGGTGCACTGCCAATCGCCTTGTGTAACAGCGGTTGCTCGTGAATACGCATAAACGCCGGAAAAACCGGTTTGCCAAGATGATCCAGCAAAAAACTCGCCTTGCGGTACAGACTGTTGCCACTGACCGCACTGATAAAATGACCAAACAGGCTGCCGGCAATATCCGCAGCGTAAATCACCGGCACTTCACGGGTAGACAGTGACTGCGTACCAAGCCGCCGCACGGTACGTTCACCGGCAATCCGTCCAACCTCGGCCGCCGACATCAAATCAGCCCGGTCACGTGCTGACCAGGACCAGAAATCACGCTGCATCTCTTCCCCCTGCTTGCCGATCACCGCGCAACTGAGGCTGTGATAACTGCTCTTGTAGCCGGCCATAAAACCATCGGTATTGGCCTTCATGCGCATGCCGGCATTGGTAAATACAGTCCCGCCCTCGGAATTCTCGATACGCGGGTCTACCCGGCGCGCCGCATCCTCGGTCTCGGTTGCCAGCTCGATGGCCTGCTCGGCGGTAATATTCCAGGGATGGTACAGATCAAGATCAGCAATGTCGGTCGCAAGTTTGTCCGCATCAGCAAGCCCCGCATATTCATCCTTGCTGGTATAGCGGGCAATATCGCAAGCTGCCTTGACAGTCGATGCCAGACTCTCCGCTGCAAAATCCGCTGTACTGGCAGATCCCTTGCGTTGATCAAAATAGACAGTAAGGCCAAGCCCGCGATCACGGTTGTACTCCAGTGTTTCGGTCTCTCCCAGACGAACCGTCACTGAAAGGCCAGCATCTATACTGACACCCGCCTCTACCTGGTCTGCGCCCAGCTGTTGCGCCTGCGCTATTAAATCCTGCACTATATCCTCAAGCCGTGACTGCTCGGGAAACGGGGATTGCTGCTCGATTGTCTGTATGTCTGGCATAATCATTCCTTGTTAGAGTTCGACGATTCTACCGGTCACACGGGTAGCGGACAAATCAAACAGTATTCAGCGAACAATCCGGCAGACGGCACGTATAAGGACAACCGGCAGCGTATGGAAGACGACCATCAGCTCGAAATCAGCAAATCACAGCGCAAGCGCGATCTGGATGAACTTAAAAAGCTTGGCAGCGAGCTGCTTGAGTTCAGTGATGACGCGCTGCGCCAGCTGCAAATGTCCGAGGTACTGCTGGCAGCCCTGCGCACCGCCAGGCACATCACCTCAAACAGTGCACGCAAGCGGCAGATGCAATACATCGGCAAGTTGTTAAAGGAAGAAGACGCAGACCCGCTGATTAATGCCGTCAACGCCCGCCATCACCAGCATGCCAGCCATACACGGGAGTTCCATAAACTTGAAGAACTGCGTGACAAGCTGATCAGGGAAGGCGACAGTGCGCTGGCGGACGTACTGGCATTATTCCCCCACGCTGACCGGCAGCACCTGCGTAAACTCGTCCGGCAGGCTCGCAAGGAGCTTGAAAGCAAACAGCCAGCGCGCGCCTCACGGCTGTTATTTCGCGCTCTGCGCGAACTGCAGGAACAGCCGGAATACTAGCAACCAGAACCACAACAGTGATTATGTAACCAACATCAACCAGGGGGGAATCGAGCAGCTGCCGAAAATGGCAGCCCCCACCCCCTTCAAATACATGAACCACATCTCCGCTGATGCCATTTCAGATACATGGAAGTCTGGGACCAAAGGACAATATGCCGGCTTATCGGCTTGCCTTATGATGAGAATGACAGGTAAATCCACTGATCCCGAGAGGTCGCTTCATGCTAAACAGAAGATCCAGGTCTGCCAACCGTAGAAAATCCTTCCATACTGACTTTTCCCGACCGGATGAGCTGACCGAATCCACCTCACCCGGGCGCCGCCTTAAAAAACAGGACCGGCGTGTAGACAGTATTCAGGCCGCTTTCGTCAACATGCAGAAATAATTACCGGCCGCCAGACCTTGCCCGGTCTGTTTCAAAACCACGTTCCTGTCATACCGAAAATCGGTGCGCAGGCTGCAGCAAGGTAAACAACTCCTGCGGTACGCTGACACCGCGCAGTGCATGCACACCCAGCGACACCAGCTTGCCCGGAAAATGCCTGGCGAATTCGCTTGAAAAAATAATCGTCTGACCCAGTGGCTTGCACATAGTTTCGATGCGCGAAGCCTCGTTCACGGCTGGGCCGATCACGGTAAAATCCAGCCGCCCCGAAGTGCCGATATTGCCGTACATCAGGTTGCCGATATGCATACCTACCCCGAAACCAATGGCCTTTGCAGCGCATCTGGCACGCTGCTGGTTAATAACTGTAATGCGCCGCTCTGCATCCTGTGCAGCCTCGATTGCATGGCCGGCCGCCTCCGGATTATCCGGGTCTTGTATCGGAAAAATTGCCAGCACGGCATCGCCAATAAACTTCAGCACTTCGCCGCCATGATCCAGTACCGCACCCGCCATGCAGTCGAAAAACTGGTTGAGCATCTCCAGATATTCCTCACGCGGCAGCGACTCGGAAAGCGCAGTGGAATCACGCAGGTCA
>CAJQPV010000227.1 GCA_905480305.1 uncultured Gammaproteobacteria bacterium
GACCGCCAGGAACCGCTGGCTCACGGCGATGATATGCGGGAATACACGGCGGAAATGATGGTGGAAGCAGGCAGCCCGCTGGAAGACTGCAGCATCGAAAAAGCCGGACTGCGCTCCCTGCCCGGCCTGTTCCTGGCCGAAATTGAACGTGATGGCGCCATCCTGCCGGCCGTGGAACCCCGCGAGCGACTGCTCGCCAATGACCGGCTCATCTTCGTGGGCGCCATCGAGTCGGTGGTTGATCTGCACCGCATTCGTGGCCTGGTCCCTGCAACAGACCAGGTATTGAAACTGGAAGGTGCCCGCAAGGACCGCGGTTTTTTCGAGGCCGTGGTATCTGACACCTGCCCGCTAAAGGGCAAGAGCGTGCGCGAAGGCCGCTTTCGCACCCGTTATCACGCCGTCATCATCGCCCTGGCCCGCAACGGCGAACGCCTGCACGGCAAGATCGGAGACATGGTGCTGCGTGCGGGTGACACCCTGCTGCTGGAGGCTCCGCTCGGCTTCATCGGCCAGCAAGGCAAGTCGCGGGACTTCTTACTGGTGAGCGAGGTCAGCGGCTTTCATCCGCCCAATCACAAAGGCGCGCCGCTGGCGCTGGCTATCATCGTCGGGATGGTGGCGTTGGCAGCAAGTGGACTGCTAAGCATGCTGGAGGCAGCCCTGGTAGCAGCCGGACTAATGATCATAACGGGCTGCACCAGTGGCCAGGTGGCTCGACAGGCACCTGACTGGCAGGTGCTGGTGGTCATCGCCACCTCGTTCGGCGTTGGGGCCGCATTGCAAAAGAGTGGCGCAGCCGGGGTACTGGCAGATGGCATCGTCGGCCTGGCGGGAGGCAATCCGCTGGGCACGCTGATACTGGTATTTACAGCCACTGCGCTGCTGACTGCCATTGCCACCAACAATGTAGCGGCGGTGCTGGCCTTCCCCATCGCCCTGACGGCCGCCGGGCATATGAACGTGAACGTCATGCCCTTCGCCATCACCATCATGGTGGCGGCATCGGCCAGTTTCGCGACACCTATCGGCTATCAGACCAATCTGATGGTATACAACACCGGCGGCTACCGCTTTGCAGACTTCCTGCGTATCGGCGTGCCCCTGACCCTGCTGGTGGGGCTGGTGACCGTCTTGCTGGTGCCATTAGTCTGGGCGTTTTAACCGCGGCGACAGACCACGATTAAATCCGATAAAAAAGGCAGCGGGAATACCCTGTTTATAGAGAAAGAAAACAACACAGGAACAGACCTCGTCCGCGATTCCATTACAGAAGGAGGATCAGAGACATAGCACGACCAATTCAGCTGTCTTTCACCGGCCGACCAGCTTTTAGAGGAGACACCCGGCGCTCCAACATTAAAGCGATTTCCTCCTTGAAACGGCTATTACCAAGCACGTAGTTTCCATTGGTAGCATGACGTATTTCGTCAACCAGGCTTGATTCCATATGGCTGCCAAATAACGCGCGACAGGCCTTATGTCGGGCGCTCCATGAATCGGCAAGCGACAAATACTGCGCGTGCGGGGTAATGACCGGGTTGCTCAGCCCCTGACCATTGACTGCATAACTGGACCAGCGATATTCGCCTGGATGAGCCACCATAGCGGCCCTTACCGGGTTCAGCTCAATATAGCGATAACACCTAAGGATGTAGTCCTCATCCTGGGTAAGACAGGAGCGGAAGCGCCCTTCCCGGAGCGTGCCGCTGCGACGATAGCTACGATTTATATACTGGACGTAACGCTGTCCAAGGTGTTTCATCAGCAGCGAAGCGCTGTCCGTACGTTCCGGCGTCACCAACAAATGCACGTGATGGGTCATCAGGCAATACGCATGTATCTGACAACCATGTTTATCTGCCTGCGCCGCAAGAATTTCAAGATAATACTGATAGTCTGCCTCAGTATAGAAACAGACTGAACGGTTATTGCCCCGTTGAATGATATGCCAGGGAATGCCCGCTACCGCCAGGCGTGCGCGTCGTGGCATCACAGATCTCCTTATCTATGACTAATGTGTACATTGAATGGTGACAGGCAGGATAGAATTTATTCTGGTGAGCGTCTGTCAGTGAAAACCGACAGAAAGGGAAGGATTAATCGGGGTCTATCCCCCTTAAAACGCGCGCTGAATGTCCGGAATCGAGCGGCAACTTGCCGTTCCTGGCACTCCTCTAACTGACTGTTGCCGTGGCTGGCAAGGACAGGAACCGGCCAAAAACAGAAGTACAGAACACAAATATAAATGGCGGCCCGGAGGTCGCAAAGAAAGGGCGCAGCTACTTTATTGTATTTTCGAAAGACCTGTTTTCTTTTCGCATAATCCAGATTAGAAGTGAAGCAACCAGAAGTAAGGCACCAGCTCCATATCCTGCTACAGTGCCAAAATGAAGAATTGCCGCAAATCCTGCCACCGAATATATATAGGGCATTATCTCGTATAGCCAATCAGGCTTCCATTTAGTTAATAGCTTCAACATGTTTAAGGTAAGGTCAGCCATGGTACTTCCCCGGTAAATGGTTTCACTGACTAATACGATATATGTGACCAGCACCTTTGCATATTGTCCTTAAGTACAGACGGACAATGAAATCCGTCCACAAGGACGGGACTCTGCCGATTCAATCCATGTCGACCCGGTTAGCTGAATGCGTACTTCTGGCCATATGAGTCATTTACAAAATACCGCTGAACGCCTGTTTCAAAGCCAGTAACGGTCACTCAGATAAGGCGCAATCATTAGCCACCGGCCTGGTCGGATTGGTCTTCCCTAAATGAAACAGCCCGGCAAATGCCGGGCTGCATGATGGTCATCGGACCTGGGAGGATTAATCCGATGGATCAGAGGGATCGTCGTTGTTGGCGAACGGATCAGCCGAACCGGGTATACCGATTGGCTCGTCATCGCCGGAGTTATTGTAAAGGTCGGAGTCGCTACTCAAAGCAAGAATGGCATCGATGTCATCACCCAGTAGCACGTCAATGTAAGTATCCAGGAAGTCCGGGCGCAAAGCATCCAGCAAGGTAGCGTTACAGATGGTTGCCAATACCTGGCGACCAGCCGTGGTACGAGCCGCATCCAGCCGGCTGCGCTTGGTACCGTCTTCCCAATGTGACGGGACCGCCTTCAACACACCCAGACCAAGCTCAAGGGCCGTTTCGATATCGTTGTCAGCATCAGCACTGCTGACCGGATCAACCAGGCTCTTCGCATGACCCTTACCATTGCCAGTCAGTTCTGTGGAGACCCTGGCATCGAGTTCATCGTCACAAGCCTCGTTGGCAATCTGCACGTAACCAAGGTCAATACCATTGATCGTGTCTGTGTAACCGCTACCGCAGCTGTCTTCAGCAGCACGCTCCAGTTCAAGGGTGTTTTCGTCCAGTGCCAGACACTGTCCGAGGTGATCCGGGTGGTTCTGCCAGAAACCAATGGTGCGGGTAGCTCCGGGCACGATACGGGTTCTGTGTGTGTCGCAATTATTGCTCATATCGGTGTCTGGCGTGGTTACTCCCGTCACGTCAGCGCAGGCCAGATTCTCGAAGCTACCGAAGATCGGCGCAGGCTGGACCAGTTCGGCCGTGATAGTAATGGTTACAGCATTGGCGTTGCCGGTATCGATATCTACAAGATCACAGCTGAGGGAGTGCAGGACGTTGTCATAGGTACAGCCGGCATCATCGGAAAGGTACTTTACCAGCTCTGGCAGAGTGTCGGTCAGCATCACACCGATGGCGGTAACATTGCCGACGTTGGTTACCTTGATGCTGTAACTAACCTCAGTCTCATTTTCCTTGGCGTTCAGTTTTGCAGTGCCAGTCTTTTCGACCTTGATATCGGCAAACATCATGTTGACGTCCGCCGAATTGTCATGCCGGACCGGCGCGCCTGTAAGGCTACCGCTGGCACTGGCGCGGGCAATGTTGTGGATATCGTCGGTGACCGTGTACGGCCCGTACGCGGATGATGTCCATGACTTGCCGTCAGCCGCTAGGTCACCAACGGGTACGTCAAGTCCCAGCAATGGATCGGTCAGTCTGACGCCTACCAGATTCTCGTCGCCAAGGTTGGTAATGCTGAAGCAGTAATAGACATCCTCACCGTAGTAGATGTCGGTGAAATCAACATCGCCACTGCCACAACGACTGTCGAGACTGATCTTCTTGTCGAGGGCAATGTTCGGATTGTAGACATTGGCTGTAGCATTGTCATTACAACCAACACTGTTGCCGTAAGCATCCACACCGCTGACTGGCAGACTACGTGCAAGCAAGCTGCTGCCGGCAGTTTCCGCGAATGACCAGGTATTACAGGAATCAGCCGCAAGTGTCTGGTTACTGACTGACTGCATTGTGCCGCCGGTATCATTGAGCGCAATGGTGGCATCCAGCAGATCGGAATTACCGCCGTCCATGCAGACATCTGCACACCAGGTCAGCTCGGTACCTTCGATCACATTAATCACCGGGGTGGCATCTGCACAGTTACCGGTCTTGCTAACGCCACCGTCCAGACGGCATCCCTGTGACCAGGCAACATTGACAGTCGCCGTGTCTGTAGCGGAGACCAGCGTGTTGATGAAGTCGATTGCACTTGCTGTGGCAGTATTGGTGACACTTTCTCCGACCGGCAGATTTATCTGTATGGCAGCTTCACTGAAGGTGTTTCCAGCAACGCCGAGGTCCGCAATCGCACCGTCTTTACCGAGAGCTGCCAGATCGCCACCCGAGAGCGGCGGATTGAAGTCATCGCCAGTCTCGGGGCTACCGGCATCGTCATCCAGTCCGAGATCATAGGCAATATCGTTGCCGGCATTCTGCACGCGGTAGCAATAGCGCACACTGTCACCCGAGGCAATATCCAGCGACTCGTTGGCCGTTCCGTCGAAGTCCACCGTATCGCAGGTATCCGACGCAGGGATAACCTTCTTGACCAGTTCCAGCTTGGGCAGGCCAACAAAGATGTTCTGAAAATAGCAATCGATCAACAGTGCCTCACCCACCGCGATATCAATGCGGTCGCCGCTGCGATCAAAGGGTACCGCCATGTTCTCGTTGTCAGTACACACCACATTGTCGAGTTCCCAGAGAGGCGCACCGTAGCTATCCAGTACTTGTGACAGGTCCTCCGCGACATAGGCACTGCTGTTGCCAGCCACGGTTAGCTGGATCAACTGGCCGTTCTGCAAGCTAAAAGCTCCGTCAATGACGCCCGCGGCTGTTCCATCAGTCATAAATGCAAAGCTGTCCGTGCTGGAGCGGTCCGTCTCCTTGGTGAGATTCAGATAGGATGGAAACACCACCGCAGATGTCGACAACACCAGGTCGCCCTGAATCCCGGAAATGGAACCCAGGTAGTTATCGCCCCCGTCATACTCGCTGCCACTGGCGCGCATGTGGAAGGGCGAGCCATTGAGGTTGACCACGCCGTTGGCGTTGCCCCAGTCGAGTCGACTGGCCATATGCCCGCCCCAGGCAAGCACCACGGTATCGGCAGTGGCCCTGATACGCACGGTAAGGGTGATTTCGTGCGAACCCAGATAAGAAAAATCTGCCGGGTAGTTGTACTCGCCCACCGAGATTGTGCCGCCCCAGACAGTGAACTCCCCGGGGGGCTGGGTGATATCGTCGTCGTTACTGCCTGTATCACGCCCGAGTTGCATGCGCGTATCGGGCGGAATCGCTGCCGTCGAAGAAGGTGCCGCCCGGGTGCACAGGCTATCACCACTGCAGGGATCGGCATTGGCCACGCTGTAATTGTAGGTGGCAAGGTAGTCGAGTGCGTTCTTGTCGCTCTCTACCGCATCCCAGCCGATGGTGATCTCGTATACATGCCCGATAACAGCCGGATCAATGACCACGCGATAGGGAATCGCTTCGCCTTCAAAATAACTTGCCTTGGACTTGTTGATATTACCGTTCACCCACAGTTCACAGGTATCCGGATCACTATCATTCTTGGCGTTGGCACACTGCGTTGCCTCCGAGGCCGAAGCTTGCATGGGGTTAATGCAGGTCACCAGCATGAACAGAAAAGCAGACAGTAACGACTGCTTTTGGTTGCATGCAGTAACCTTGCTGCGGGAATCATGTATTGAAATAGCCATATTGCTCACCTTATGTGTGGGAGCTGGCCAGGCATTTGTCGGGCAAAAACAAGTCAGGGACGTTAACAGTCCACTTGCCCTTCATGCAGTCTGGTCAGTTATTGTTGTTATCCTGTATTCTGAAAAATGTATTACAGACTCAGTTATACGTTCATGGAGGTGATACCTCCATTGTACTGTGGTACAGGGTGAGCTAATTGAAATGCAGAAGCGTAGCAGGTTGGAGAGATTCCTTCTCTGAAGGTTTGTCATTAGTCATGGCTAATCATCAAGGCAAGCTAATCTGAATGGCCTTTATACCTTACCTTCCAGGCATTAATATTATGAGACTGGATAGTTTATTCATCTATACGCAGCGTAACTCTGCTGCCTTGTTTTTGAGCTACATATTTACCTGTTTCAGGTCGACCTCTTCAACCTCTAATTCATCCAGTACCAGGTTGTTCAATCGTCTGTCAACAATGCGGCTGCGGTCAAAAAGTACTATGCAACCTCTGTCATCCTTCAGGGGAAAACTGGTTGCCGATCCATAATGACGTCGTTGCTTGTTTCTGTTTTCCTTTATATTCATTTGACTCAAACGTGTTTGTCGTATCCTCACCAGTTTAAGAGAGTGTCAATACTACCCGTAGAAAATGGCATCACAATAAAGGTGGATGTATCAGCAAAATCTTTATTACAGGTGGATCCTGAAGCATTGCGAAGCGCGGGAATGTCTTACCGCAAAATAGAATATGCAAGAGGCCTGGCCGAAGCCATTGTTGAAAGGCGACTGGACCTGCAAGGCATGCGAGAACAAATCGATGATGAGGTCATTTCTACCATTACAGCACTGCGTGGTTTTGGACTGTGGAGCGCCGAGATCTATTTGATGTTTTCGCTCAGGCGTCGCGATGTATTTCCGGCTGGCGACCTTGCCCTGCGTTCGTCGCTGGGGATACTTAAAGACATGGAAGGCAAGTTGACACCAACACAGGCGCGTCAACTGGTAGCACACTGGTCACCATGGCGCAGCGTGGGCTCGTTGTTCCTGTGGCATTACTACCGTGGTGCGCCCAACTGAATGAATGTCAAAATATTAGTACAGGCTTTATCTGATTCTTCGAATCATGCTCCATATTCGCATCAATTCCTGTACGAGGTGGCGTATCCTTAGCGTTAATCATGCCAATAAACCAAAAGATGCATGAGCAACTGGCGAGAGTCTGATTATGGAATATGTAAAACTCGGAAGAAGCGATCTGCGCGTTTCAAAAGTATGTTTGGGCACCATGACCTGGGGCAAACAGAATACCCAGGCAGATGCAGATAGACAGATCGAATACGCCTTGAAAAAGGGTATAAATTTCATAGACACTGCTGAAATGTATGCGATCCCACCATCGGCAGAGACCTACGGTACAACAGAAAGTATTATCGGTAACTGGCTTGCCAGAAATCCCGGCAAGCGAAAAGAGATCGTGCTGACCACCAAGATAGCGGGTAACGGAATCTCCTGGATCCGCGGCGGTGCTGACGTCACTGGCGCGGCGATTATCAGTTCAGTGGATGCTTCACTGAAACGTTTGCAGACAGATCATATCGATCTGTATCAGATACACTGGCCTAATCGAAGTTCACCGCACTTTGGCAAGCATTGGCCCGGCCAGCTAACCTTCACCGACGTTGATGTCGCCCAGAACAGCGAGCAAATGCTGGATATCCTTGAGGCGCTCTCGATCTGTATCAAGGCAGGTAAAATTCGTCATTGCGGCTTATCGGATGAAACTCCCTGGGGTATCAATGAATATTTACGCTTGAGTGAAAAGCACGATCTGCCACGCATGATCTCTATCCAGAACGAATTCAGCCTGCTGCATTGCAAAGACTGGCCTTACCTGGTTGAGAGCTGCGTGATGAATGAGGTGGCTTATTTACCGTGGTCACCACTTGCAGGAGGGGCATTGACCGGGAAGTATATGCATGGCGCACTTCCCGCAGGGGCGCGCTGGACGATGAGCCAACGTAACGGCATATTTCGTGATAAAGCCCATTCCCACGAAGCCATCACCGCCTATAAAGGGGTGGCTGACAAGTACAATATGAGCGTGGCTACCCTTTCACTTGCCTGGTGCAATCAGGTAAACGGTGTTACTGCGACGATCATCGGCGCCACCAGCATGGCACAGCTGGAAGAGGATATTGCCGCTTTTGAAGTGACCTTGAGTGAAGAGATGCTGGCCGATATTCTGGCCGTTTTGAATGATTACCCCGCACCATTCTAGCGATGCCCTGATTAATTCGTCATACCGGTAAAGACCGGCATCCAATGCATTGAAAACCCTGGATCCCCGGCATGCGCCGGGATGACGAGAGAGAGGAAGGGGTCTGTCCCCTTCCTCCATTATTGTTGTTAGTGCTGCCCTGCCGGACCGCCGATGGTGGAGTCCGGGGTGGTGTCAGCACCCTTGTTGCTTGAGTCGCCGGTACCTGAGGACTTTGAATCAGAGTCATCCCAGTCAGCCGGCGGACGCGGGTCCTTGCCTTCCATGATGTCGTCGATCTGATCGCTGTCGATGGTTTCAAACTTCATTAAGGCATCGGCCATCTTGTGCAATTTATCGATATTGGACTTGAGGATCTCTTCCGCACGTGCGTAGGAACGGTCAATAATGGAACGGATTTCCTTGTCGATATCGTGCGCCGTTTCATCCGAAACCGCCTTGTGCTGGGCAACGGAATGACCCAGAAATACCTCGCCATCGTCTTCACTGTAAGTCAGCGGCCCGAGCTTATCGGACAGACCCCACTTGGTTACCATATTGCGCGCCAGCTCTGTGCTGCGCATGATGTCGTTGGAAGCGCCGGTGGTCACCTTGTCGGCACCGAAGATCAGCTCCTCGGCGATGCGGCCACCAAACAGGCTGCAAATCTGGCTTTCAAGGAATTCCTTGCTGTGACTGTAACGATCCGCTTCCGGCAGGAACATGGTGACGCCCAGCGCACGTCCACGCGGAATGATACTGACCTTGTAGACCGGATCGTGCGACGGCATGGAACGGCCAACGATGGCATGTCCCGCCTCGTGATAGGCAGTGAGCTTCTTCTCGTCCTCGCTCATCACCATGGAGCGACGCTCTGCGCCCATCATAATCTTGTCCTTGGCCTTTTCCAGGTCTTCCATGTCGACCGTGCGCTTGTTGCCGCGCGCGGCAAACAGGGCCGCCTCATTGACGAGGTTGGCAAGGTCGGCACCGGAGAAACCCGGGGTACCGCGTGCAATAACACTGGCCTTGGCATTATCAGCCATCGGTACCTTGCGCATATGCACCTTCAATATCTGTTCGCGACCACGGACATCGGGCAACGGCACGACCACCTGGCGATCAAAACGACCGGGGCGTAACAGCGCCGGATCCAGCACG
>CAJQPV010000228.1 GCA_905480305.1 uncultured Gammaproteobacteria bacterium
CACGCGCTCAATCAGCTCAGCACTGACGCGATAACCCTCGATGGATAAGGAGTGCCAGGCATCGGTGACATAAACATCATCAACCTGTTGCATGTAGGTTCTGATGTCCCTGGGGAGTCCCGGCGCTTCCGGGAAACGTTCTATAACAGGCCCGCGCATCGCATGCCACATCAGGTGTATGCGATTAACGTAAGGAGAGCGTTCTCTGCCGGACAGGATGACGGACGGCTTTGTTTCAAACGGGTCAGATTCCCGTACGTCATAATCGGCGGCACGCATAGTCTCCACGATATCGTCCGCAATACGGTCCCGGCCAATATTGCGGAATGCTCCGGCTAGCCGCCCTGCAATTGTGGTATGTCCGCCTTCAAGGAGCTTTGCAAGGATTTCAGAGGCATCGGAAATCATAGACAGCGTGGCGCGAATGTCGGATGGATTTTGCTGGAATAATCCGGGTGCGCATTCGATCAAGGCAGGAATCAGAGCATAAAGGCGCAGGCCATTATTTACATCTATGTCCTGTTGATCCGGCATGCTGTACCGGACAGTCAAGAGTGACGTGTCATGCGGGAGTCTCGTAATCTTGTTATCACCTTTTGGCGAACGAACCAGTAGCTGGCGCGGTACGGTGTAGTTTCCAGCATGCAATAACAGGGATTGTTCGGGCGACAGGCACCAGTCTGTACTAAAACGCTCGTTCAGATAGGAGGCGCAAAAGTCCCAGAATGAGGCATACCAGGCCGTGCTGTCACCGGCCACCGCATCGGGGCGTGACGGGATGTACCATCCCTTCATCACGGGTTGCAGAAAACCGTTCTTGACTAGCCGTTCCCGGTCAATACGTTCGAGGTCGCTTGAACGGATAGCCACTACGCCACGATCCTGAAGCGACTTCAAGGCTTCAAGAGACCGGGCCAGTTTTTGCGGGGGTGCCGCCATGTTCTACGCTCTCTTCATCGGTTTTTGGGTTGTACTAAACCTAGGTTATTGAGTTGTACTATTTATAGGTTAATATGTCGATAGCAAAACAGGTTTTTCTGCGTAAACCAGTTCGATGGGGTAATTACTGCTGCGGGAGTTTTGCGGGACTGAGTGCAGCACTGTTGTGCACAGTGCTGCATTTTAGGCAACGGACGCCCCGATTTTAAATTCTAAAAATCAAATAGATAGGTCGAACCTTCCGGACTTTTAATCCGATGTTCATAGGTTCAAATCCTATACGACCCACCATTTAAAGCAATTAGTTAGCTGTTATTCACTGCATTAACATACGCGGCTTGCGGGAGTTTTTGCGGGGATTAATTGCAGATTTTCCTCGTTGGATAAATCTTGCCTGTATAGAATTCAAATCGTTTCGCGTCCGTAACCGATTCGAACCGTGATTATCCGGACCAAACATCCGGTGCTCGTAATCACACGTAGTTGATGGGATAAAAAATAATTTTTGGGTTTCATCTCGAGCATCCATGACATGTGTATCAAGGAGAGTGGTACTGAGATTAAATCACGCCACTCAACGGTTAATCATTATTGTTCCTCAAGTGTCTTCCAGGATTGAAATCGGTCGAGCAGATCGATGCTGCCGATCAGCTTGTGGGCGAATTGCAGCCGTCACATCATGCGCACTTGTTCCGTTTTTAGTAAGCATTCCAGTCTGTGTTCGGCATCTGCAAAGAATGCTTCGAGTCGTTTGGATGTGGAACACGTTTCGATGATCGCGAGCAGTAGGTGAATGGTGGCAACTGATTACCGGACATTGGGTGCACAGCGATTTGATGCATGCAGTCTGGGATATTGCTGCACTGCGATTGCTCGAGGTGTTGTTCGAGGCACGGCGGCAGTGGCCGTCTGCTACTGGCATGGGGATCTGGATATCCGGAAGCGGCAGGCACTGGACTAATCTGGCCTTCCCTCATGCTTGCCGCACGATTAGTAATGACGGATTTGGAAAAGTATAGAATTCATCCCTGAGTTTTTACTCTTGGGAGAAAAATCATGGGAAGGGATGATCATTGCACTGAACTAATACGGGAAGAACTCTATGCCCAGGTCTGGGCAGAACCGATGACTAGGCTGGCTCAGCGTTATGGCTTGTCAGATCGCGGGCTTGCCAAGATCTGCACACGCATGGGCATCCCGGTTCCAGGTCGTGGCTACTGGGCCCGGGTACAAAGTGGGCAGGTGCCACGACAAACAGAATTACCGAAAATCAAAGTCGGACAGAAATCCGTAGTGAATCTCAATAAACGTGGGCATATCCTCGAAGAGACAAAAGAACTACAGGACGTCGCAGGATATATCGAATCTGAGATGCATCCTGAGAATCAAATTATGGTTCCCGATGTATTGGTTGATCCACTTCCTGTGGTGGAGAAAACCGCCAAGAGTCTTCGTGCAGCAGGTGCCGATGACCATGGCATGGTCAGACCCAGGGCGAAGCGCTGTCTTGATATTCGAGTGGGCAAAGAGAGTATTGAGCGTGCTGCGCGTATTATGGATGCCCTCCTCAAAGCCCTGGATTTGCGCGGTATTAAATTGATGCATCATGAGAAGGAAGAAGGGGTTACCCAGTTGATGGTCGACGGTGAGACCTTGGGCTTTTATTTGGAAGAGAAAGCAAGGCGAGAGAAATACCAGCCTACTGCAGCAGAGCAGAAAAAGCTGGATGAAGGCTCGTATTACCGTTACCGGCTACCCGACGACAAGTTCTTCCCATCTGGAGATTTATCCCTGAAGCTGGATATAGGCTGGTGGGGTAGGGGGTTGCGGGGTACCTGGTCGGATGGGAAGCGGCAGCGTGTAGACAACTGTCTGAACAAGTTTATAGCGACTGCCTATAAGGCTGCGGCACAAAAGAAATCAGCACGTATTAAGCGCGAGCAAGAGGCGCGTGAAAGGGAAGAACAGCAGCGAAGGCGTGAGATCCTCAGGCGGCAAATTGAACAGGAACAGAAACGTGTGGATACGCTCACCGCGCAAGCCAAGTTATGGCATGAGGCACAACAATTGCGTGACTACGTTCAGGCTGCTCGGAGTGCGGGTTACTACTCACTACCCGCCATTACGGGAAGCCGCAATATTGAAGAATGGTGTACCTGGGCACTGGAACAGGCCAACCGCCTGGATCCGACTATCTCCAGTTCTCCATCGGTGCTGGACTATAAGGATCAATTCCATTGGTATTGATGAATTTTCTGATTATTCCATGGTATTGGAACAACTGAAAATCACCAGCGGTGATTCAGACCTGTTGAATCCCAAAAATCCTTAACGATCGTTATCCCCTTTTTAACTGGCGCCGAAAGTGGAGGTCATGCTTCACCCTCTGTTCCGCATCCGGTGGCGGCTGGTCTTATGTGTCGAGATAATAGGCAGTGTTCGACATATAAAGCTGACGTGACGACCACGTCGACATATCCGAAAAACATGTCGGAAATGTTTGTATATTCCGACATATATTGGCATCATGGCAAACACATCAAGTCAGATCATTTGGCTGTAATAAACGCATACGATTGATATTAAAGGATATATGTTCAGATGGTCAGCTTCGACCCCGCCAAGCCCTACAACGACTTGCCACTGCTACCCCCGAGTCAGGAGCTTGAAACCCGGACTATCCTGAAACTCTGCACCGAGGCGCGAGTGGCGTTGGCCGAGCTCAAGCACATTGGTCAAACCTTGCCTAACCAGGCCGTGCTGATTAATACCATCCCGCTCCTGGAGGCGCAGGCCAGTTCCGAGATCGAGAACGTTGTGACCACCACGGACAAGTTGTTCCGATTTGCGGAAGGCGCCGGCAATCAGGCTGATGCTGCTACCAAGGAGGCACTGCGCTATCGCACGGCACTTAATCAGGGCTACCAAGCTCTGAAGCAACGGCCGCTGAGTACCGCCATCGCTGTTGATGTCTGCCGTATGATCAAAGACACCGACCTGGATATTCGTCGGGTGCCGGGCATCAAGCTCGCCAATGATCGTAGCGGTGAAGTTATCTATACACCGCCTGAAGGCGAGGCCCTGCTGCGCGACAAACTGGCAAACTGGGAACGCTTCCTCCACGATCACGAAGAACTGGACCCGTTGGTGCGGATGGCTGCCGGGCATTATCAATTTGAGGCCATCCACCCGTTTACAGACGGCAATGGCCGTACCGGTCGTATCCTTAATATCCTCTACCTGGTAGATAAACAGTTACTGGAGTTGCCGGTGCTATACCTGTCCCGTTACATCACCCGGAACAAAACAGACTATTACCGACTGCTATTGGACGTGACGCGCGAGGCGCACTGGCAGGCGTGGTTGGAATACATGCTGCTGGCCGTGAAAGATACCGCAGAATGGACAGCCGCAAAAATTCGTGCCGGGCGGCAGCTTCTGGAGCATACCGTTGACTATGTCCGCCGCCGGGAGCCCACAATCTATAGTCGGGAGCTGGTGGATCAGATATTCATTCAGCCGTATTGCCGTATTGGTAATCTGGTGGATGCCGGCATTGGCCACCGCGAAACCGCCTCCAAGTATTTAAAGGTGCTGCGCGATATCGGTGTGCTGGAAGAAATGAAAGTCGGCCGTGAAAAGTTGTTTGTGAATCCCAGGTTTCTGCGCTTGTTGACCACTGATACCAATGAATTTGAACGCTACTCCGTATGAGTGGAA
>CAJQPV010000229.1 GCA_905480305.1 uncultured Gammaproteobacteria bacterium
TTTTCAACCGGGGTGATTGGCGAGCCCTTGCCGGTCAAGCAGATACAGGCGGGTATCCCGAAGGCGCTGGCGCAACTCGATGAGCACGGCTGGGCGGCGGCCGCAAGCGCTATCCTTACCACGGACACGGTGCCAAAGGGCGCTTCAAGAAAAATAGACATAGAGGGTCAGTCGGTAACAATAACGGGCATCGCCAAGGGCGCAGGCATGATCCGTCCGGACATGGCGACCATGCTGGCATTTATTGCCACGGATGCGACACTCGAGCAGACGGCTTTGCAGGATTGTTTGTCAGCGGCGGTTGGCAAATCATTTAATCGCATCACCGTTGACGGTGACACTTCCACTAATGATGCCTGCGTGCTTGCTGCAACGGGCACAGGGGCGGCTGTTGATCCGGGTACGCCGGGCTTCGCCCTGTTCAGTGAAGCGCTTGGCGATATCTGTGTACAACTGGCACAGGCGATCATACGTGATGGTGAGGGGGCGACCCGTTTTGTCACGGTAGCTGTTGAAAATGGTGCAAGCAGCGATGAATGTCTGCAAGTAGCCTACACCATTGCACATTCGCCTCTGGTCAAAACGGCCTTGTTTGCCGGAGACCCGAACTGGGGTCGAATACTGGCAGCGGTTGGGCGGGCGGGTATTGCGGATCTTGACCTGTCACAGCTTGAAATTTTCCTTGATGAAGTCTGTATTGTCTGTGACGGTGGGCGGGCGCCGGGCTACACCGAGTCTGCCGGGCAACAGGTAATGGACCGGCAGGAAATGACCATCCGTGTTGACTTGCATCGTGGTCCTTGCAGCGAGCTGATCTGGACCTGTGACCTGTCCTATGACTACGTCAAGATCAACGCCGAATACCGCACCTGATGTGCAGCGTCTTGCTGTATAACTGCAGAAATTGACGAGATGAATATTACGCCGGCGCGCGTGCATGTCGCTGCTGCAGCGATCTTTGACGACCGGGGCAGAGTACTCATCAGTCGGCGTCCCGCGCATCTTCACCAGGGAGACCTGTGGGAATTTCCCGGTGGCAAGCTTGAGCCGGGTGAATCTGTCGAGAGTGCCCTGCATCGTGAACTGTATGAAGAACTCGGTATTCGCGTGCAGGCTGCCCGCCGGTTAATACGGGTATTGCATGACTATCACGACAAGTCGGTATTGCTCGATGTGTGGCGTGTCGATAACTTCACCGGCACAGCGCTTGGTTGTGAGGGGCAGGCGATCGAGTGGGTGAGTATTGATGCGCTCGGCGGCTACTGCTTTCCTGCTGCAAACACACCGATTATCAAGGCGGTCAGTTTGCCTGATCGTTATCTTGTTACGCCCGACCCCGGTCCGGATCACGATGTTTTCCTGAATGAACTTGAAAATACACTTGCCTGCGGGATTTCGCTGGTGCAGTTGCGCGCCAGGCAGCTGCCTGATGCAGTCTTGCGCGCGCTGGTCCAAAAGGTTCAGCAGCGTTGTCGGCAGGCAGGTGCGCGGTTACTGCTGAATGCCGAGCCTGCTGTCGCCGCCGAGCTCGGTGTGGATGGCGTCCACCTCACCAGCGCGCGTCTGCGAGCCTTGTCTGCCCGACCCCTGGATAGTGGCCAGCTGGTAGGCGCTTCATGCCACACGATAGAGGAGGTGCAATATGCCGGAGACCTGGGGCTGGACTTCGTTGTTGTTTCACCGGTAAAGCAAACCACCAGCCATCCTGATGCCCGGCCGCTTGGGTATGGGAGATTACTGCAGATGACAGAGCTGGCGACCGTGCCGGTTTATGCGCTGGGCGGTATGCAACCGCCAGATATGGACGAGGCCTTTCGGCACGGGGCCCAGGGCATTGCTGCAATCAGCGGGTTATGGGTAGCGCAAGGACAATAAATATTGTCTGTTTAGTTCTTATAACGCCAAAATTCTTTTATTCCTCGTGTTCCGGACTGGCCGGTGATGCTGGATCCCCCGCTATGCTGTTGCTTTCGTCAAACCAGCTGCCAAGGTCAATGAGTTTGCAACGTTCGGAACAGAACGGGCGCCAGCGTTGCGCGGCGGTCCATTCAACCGGACTGCCGCAGTTTGGGCAGTTAACGGAGTGCGTTTGATTTTTCCCGGTTGCCACGATGATAGTTAACAGGCTGTCGAATGTGGCTAGATGACACAGCAGGCCAGTTCGAACTCGACATCCTGGTCGGTTTGCTTGGCGCGTTTTTCGTCAGTGGAAAATTGCAGGAAGCGGGCTGTGAAACGGTGACGCCCGCCACTCAGTTCTGCAAAGTAGGGCAGTCCCGGTGGTAATGCAATTCTGACAAGCTGGCAGGGCAGGTTGGGATCCAGTGTGCGTTGATAGCTTCCGGCACCTGCCAGCGTTTTTTTCATGGGAGTGCTGTCACGCGTCAGGCTCAGGATCATCTGGATGGCCTGACCGATCGCATCAAAATGGCTTAGCCATTGTGCAAGATCCCGGGTGCGTTGTTTAGCCGGTTGCTGCAGCCAGTAGTGGTAGGCCGGCAGGTCAAAGTCGCAGGTGCCGCCCGGAATGGCGCTGCGTTGCCGGATGCTCACCAGAAATTCACTGGCTTTCAATTCGTTGGCAATCTGGCCGTTGATGGTGCGTACGTTTCCGATATGGGTGTTAATGCTGTCTATCAGACCGGAAAGCTGTGCGTGGTCGATGTCAGGATTCTGCTCGTGCCGCTTCAGGCTGGTAGTGTGCCGCTCAAGTTCCTTGAGAACCTCGGATTTAAGATTGGTATTGCCGAAAAGCTCAAGGATCTCCAGTACGCAGGTGAGGGTGGCACGGCTGTCCCATTCTGATTGACGGCTCAGGTGGTAGGCAGCCTGCTGGAACAGGTATTCAAGTCGCAGAAAGGACCTTATGCGCTCGTTTAACGGCTGTTCATAGAGGATTTTTTCCGACGCCAGCCGGGGTGTGGTCTGTGCCGGGGCATGCCTTGTTCCGGCATTGTCCGATGTCGGTTTGTTACTTGCCAGTGACGTGCCCGAGCTAGTTGTCATATGCTATTTCCATGTAGTGCTGGTGTAATTCCTGAACACGGACGCTGAGTGATGCGACATCGCTGTCGTTCACAATAACATCGTCTGCTGCGGCCAGGCGAGTACTTCGGTCTGCCTGTGATTGCATAATAGCCATGATGGTATTGTCCGACAGGCCGTCTCTGGCGGCAACCCGTTGACGCTGTTCTTTTTCGGGAGAATCAACCACCAGAATCCGGTCCACCAGGTCGGTTTGCCGGGTTTCCAGCAACAGCGGAATCACCACAATACAGTAAGGATGCTGGATATCGGATAATAAGGCTCTGATACGTTGACGAATTTTCGGGTGGAGGATAGCCTCAAGCTGTGATTTCAGTTGTGCGTCCGAGTAAATGCATTGCCGAATGTAGTGGCGATCCATGTGACCATCAGCGCTGACAGCTGATTTCCCGAAAACTCCGGTTATTTCATCCAGTGCCGGCTGGCCCGGCTCGACCAGTTCGTGTGCCAGTTGATCGGCATCTATGACCGGCACACCGAGTGCGCTGAAATCATTTGCAACTGTTGTTTTACCGCTGCCAATACCGCCGGTCAGGCCGACCACCAGTGTGTGTTTGCCGTCTCTGCCCAAGGTTGCGATGTTATCCCGTTGAATGGATGATAATTATTGCAGGTACAGACGGATTATGTCGTTTCCCCACAGCAGTGTCATCCACCCTGCCGCCGCCAGGAACGGCCCGAAAGGCATGGGTTGGCTGTGATCACGTCCCTTGAACAGCATCAGGCTGATGCCGATGGCGGCACCGACCACCGATGAGAACAGGATGACGACCGGCAGGGACTGCCAGCCAACCCAGGCCCCGATGGCAGCGAGCAGCTTGAAATCGCCGTAGCCCATGCCTTCCTTGCCAGTCAGCAGCTTGAAGGCATGGAAGATGGTCCACAAGGCCAGGTAGCCGGCGATGGCACCCACAATGCTGTTGTGGCTGTCGACGAACAGGTTAAACAGACTCAGCAGCAGACCGGTCCAGAGCAGCGGCAGCGTGATCGAATCAGGCAGAATCTGGTGGTCGAAATCGATCAGGAAGAGCGCAATGAGTGCCCAGGTAAAGCCAAGGGCGGCAACTGTTTGCAGGCTGTAACCAAAATGCAGGGCAGTGACCACTGAGAGGATCGCGGTGGCCAGTTCAACAGCCGGGTAGCGTATGGAGATGGAAGTGCCACAGCCTGAGCAGCGCCCCTTTAGAAACAGGTAACTGATCAGCGGTATGTTTTCCAGTGCGCTAATGCGGTGGTCACACTGCGGGCACCGGGAAGCCGGTGTCAGCAGGTTAAAGCGTTGTTGTTCGTCCGTATCTGCAGAGCCCCCGGCATGTTCACGGCATTCCCGGTTCCATGCTCTTTCCATCATCAGCGGCAGTCGATAGATGACGACATTCAGAAAGCTGCCGACAACCAGACCCAGTGCACCACAGGCAAGCAGAAAAAACAGTTGCGAAGACTCGAGCAGATGTAATACTTCCATGAACTCAGGCAGCTATCGCAGGTTGAGATGAATGGGCAGACAACCGTGTGTCAGATCGCGGCACCCATCTTGAATATCGGCAGGTACATGGCAACTACCAGGCCGCCGATCAGGACACCCAGTATCGACATGATCAATGGTTCCAGCAAGCTGGTAAGCGCGTCTACAGCGTCATCGACTTCCTGTTCATAGAAATCCGCAACCTTGGACAGCATGGAATCCAGTGCGCCCGATTCTTCACCGATGGCAACCATCTGCTCAACCATGTTCGGAAACAGTCCGGTCTGGTTCATGGCGAAAGTCAGCTGCTGGCCTGTCGCAACGCTGTCTTTCATCATCAGGACCGCATCAGAATAGACCACGTTACCGCAGGCGCCAGAAACTGATTGCAATGCTTCCACCAGCGGAACGCCGGCTGCAAACATGGTGGCCAGGGTACGGGCATAACGCGCAATGGCGGCCTTGTGCATGATCGGGCCGACAATCGGCATTTTAAGTATGGTCCTGTCCAGTACGCGCCCGAATTTTCGCGAACGTTTTTTGCCCTGCAAAAAGGCGAATATGGCGGCGCCAATAATACCCACTATCAGCCACCAGTAGG
>CAJQPV010000230.1 GCA_905480305.1 uncultured Gammaproteobacteria bacterium
CGCCGGGGACATTGATGAAAACGGCAACACTGATCTTGCCATGGGACTGCATTTGATGGTGACAGCGGAATCGACAGAGTATTCATTTAATTTATAAGATATATCTTATATTATACTGTATATATTCGATATTTTATAATATACACAAGGCATATTTAAAGACAGCATTGAACAGCGACCATCATCCATTTGCCGCGATGAAGCGCTTACTCAAATCGAGTGTCTGCGTGAAGCCCTGCTTCACTTCCCTGGTATCGGGATTTGCAACTGGCAACAGCCATTTTTCCTCCCCGGTTGTGGGATAACTTTCACGGTTGCCCCTCTGCTTTCGTCGTTATATGCTGCGTTCGCTTCACATAATTGAGACCTGCTTATCATGGAGAGAGTTAATATGAAAAAATACATTACAAGCATCATCCTGCTGACAGCTTCATCCACTGCTTTTGCTGAAGCCCCTGGGGGGCCGAACTGCGGCTGGGGCAACATGTTGTTTGATGGTACTTCCGGTCTGGGCAACCACATCTTCGCCTCGACTACCAACGGTACCTCCGGCAACGCCACCTTCGGCATGACCAGCGGCACCAATGGCTGCTCAACCAATGGCACACTGACTTATGGCGGCAAGGAAATCGTCATGTCACCGATCATGGACGAGTTCTCCGAAGACGTGGCACGCGGACATGGTGATGCACTGGATGCCGTGGCAGTCATGATGGGTATCGAGCCTCAGGATCGCGATGCCTTTGCAGAGACCATGCATGAAAACTTCGCCGTTATCTTCCCCAGCGAAGATGTAACAGCTGGCGAAGCACTGACCGCCATGCACGGCATCATGCAGAATGATGAGCTGCTGACCAAGTACACCGTCTAGAAACAGTAAAACATCTGCACATAAATGCCCTGTATCAATTTTGATACGGGGCATTTTTTTATCTGCTTATGTATCTGAAATATACCTTCCTGAGCGTTTTCACCTGTCTGCTGGCCTCAGCAACAGCCTTAGCTGCTGACAACAGCAGCTATATCCATAAGCTGCAACAACGCGCAGATGACAGCAATCTCTGGCAACACCGGGAATGGCTTAATCTTGGTCACTACCGGCAGTCAAAAATCATTACTGATAATTACAGTAACGCAGTTGATGATGAGCATTTCTTTTATTCTGATAACGGCAAAACCAGCCCGCAGGCAGAACTTGATGCAACGCTGGCCGCCTTTTTCAGTGAGCAACCAGGCGGCAATGAACACGCCCTGTGTCGCTCACCCGCACGCTTTAACTGGCTCAACCAGCATCTGCAGATTGATGCGGCGCGCCTGCCCCAACCTGTCTGCAGTGACTACATTGAATGGCGCAGCCATATTCACGCAGAAAGCGCGACACTGGTGTTCCCGACCTACCAGCTCAACAGCCCGTCATCCATGTTTGGTCACACCTTGCTGCGGCTCGACCCTGCAGAAGATGAAAACTGGTCGGACTGGCTGTCCTATGCGGTTAATTTCGGTGCCAATATAAACAATGACGACAACTCCCTGTTCTACGCATGGAAAGGCCTGACCGGCGGCTATCCAGGACAGTTTATCGTCATGCCTTACTACGAGAAGATCAAGGAATACAACCGCATTGAGAAACGCGACATCTGGGAATACCGCTTAAACCTGCAGCCGTCCGAGGTTGAATTACTGGTTACGCATCTCTGGGAATTGAAGGATATCAACTTTGACTACTACTTCTTTACCGAGAACTGCTCCTATCGGTTACTGGAGCTTATCGAAGTAGCACGTCCCGGTATTGAATTGACGGACGAATTTGTCATTACCGCAATCCCTGCCGATACCATACGCTCTGTTGAGGATGCCGGACTTATAGAATCAACCAGCTTCAGACCCTCGCAGGAAACCGTCACCAAGCAGATGATTACAGACTTGCCGACAGAAGATTACGCAGTGCTGGAAACTTTCCTCGAACAACCACTGGACACGCAGGATCCAGCATTCCAGGCCCTGGATGATGCCCGCCAGCAGGCACTGCTGGGAACAACATACAAACTGCTGCGGCTCCGCCAGAACCGCAAGGCCCGTGACCCGGAAACCGCCAGCAAGAGTCATCTGCTGCTGGCGAAACTCAGTCGCTACCCGAAAACACCGGATCCACTTATAACACCCCCCGTCAAACCCGAAACCGGCCACCTCTCCAAACGACTGACCCTCGGTGCACTGGAAAGAGATGGCCATGGCTATACCGAGCTGG
Organism: uncultured Gammaproteobacteria bacterium; assembly: GCA_905480305.1. Classification (GTDB taxonomy): domain Bacteria; phylum Pseudomonadota; class Gammaproteobacteria; order UBA9214; family UBA9214; genus UBA9214. Next base: position 2,249 of record CAJQPV010000230.1, read on the forward strand.
GCATGAGAATGTCCTATCACAGCCTGGAAGATAACGAAGCCGGCTACATGCGCGGCGCACAAATCAACATCTTCGGCATGGCACTGCGACGCAGGAACTCTACCGGCACCGTATATTTGCAATCTGCCAATTTTGCCGATGTCTTCTCGCTGTCACCCCGCAGCCGCTTCTTTTCCCCGCTGTCCTGGCGTGTGCGTGGCGGCCTTGAACGCGTATTCTCGGATGACGATGAGCGACTCGTTGGACATGTAACAGGAGGTGGCGGCCTTGCCTGGTCATTACACGAGGACAGCATGGTGTATTCACTGCTAACCGCACGCCTGGAAGCCAACTCGACGTTCACCTACAAGGTTGATCCGGCACTGGGCGCCGCCGCCGGCGGTCTGTATCACAGTGCAATCGGCACTGGCCGCACGGAAATCAATGCAGAGAAATTTACTGGCGGTGAATACCGGATAAACTTCTCGCTTACCCAAAACCTGGTGCTGTCGCGCAACAATGCACTGCAACTAAAATTTAAACGCGAATGGCATAACGACAGGGATTTCAATGAGGTTGGACTTAGCTATAATTTCTTTTTCTGACAACCGGCCTGGCCATGAAAAACCTGCTACCTGCCTTTTTTCTACTGATGATCTCCTGCACAAGCGGTTGTTCAGGCATTTTCTTCTTCCCACAAAAGCAACACTTGCAAACACCTGAGCAGCTGGGGCTGGAATATGAGGACATCTTCTTTACCTCGGCTGATGAAACCCGCGTGCACGGCTGGTGGCTGCAGGCAAAAGCCCCGCTCAGGGGGACCATCTACTTCCTGCATGGCAATGCCGAGAACATCAGTACACATATTCACAATGTCGCCTGGCTACCTGCCAGGGGCTACCAGGTCTTTCTGATTGATTACCGCGGTTTCGGCCTGTCTGGAGGAAAAGCCACACTGCCGGGTGCGCTACAGGATATTCAGGCCGGCTTTGAGTACCTGCTGACACGCACTGACAGCCGTGAAAAACCGCTCTACCTGCTGGGTCAGAGTCTGGGGGCCAGCATGGCGATCTATTTTGCCGCAACTGATCCGCTTGCAAAACAATATCTCAATGCCGTTATCAGTGACGCGGCCTTCCCGCGCTACAGCGACATGGCACGCCATGTCAGCGGACAGAGCTGGTTGACCTGGCCGCTGCAATATCCAGTCTCATGGAGCATGATCAAGGGTTATGATCCGGTTGACCATGTGGCAGATATTGCACCGCTGCCGCTGTTGCTGATACATAGCCAGGATGACCGTATTGTGCCGCATGCCTTTAACGATGAGCTGTTACAGGCTGCGATAGTTCCGAAGAACTTTTTTGAAACGCGAGGGCCGCATACCGCTACATTCAGCAATGCGCAAAACCGTGATTATTTCCTCGATTACCTGGCGCGCACCAGGAAGTAACTGGCTGAAATACGTCACCTGTCACCACTGTTGCTATTTCTTCCATCTGCTGAAGACTTGTAATGCCCGCCACCAGCCTTCATGACCACCACCGCCGTAATCAGGATAAACCAGATGTACTGTTCGATACAGGCTGACCAACGCAGCATCTGAACCGAGGCCCATCACAGCGACCGCATGTTTTGTGTCCCGCGAGACTGCATTACCAGCAAGACTTCCTTCCCCTGCTGCACCTTAAGATTTACCGCTGACAGCCGATGTCAGGATGTTACACGAGCATACCGGCCAGCCTCCTCCCCGGGATGCGCAAGGCCTGTATTCAGGCAGCCACTGATGAATGACAGATGAACGGTATATAAGGTATGAATATGCAAGCCACCAAAAGCATGCCAGCCACCACCCTCGGTTTTCTGGATAAATGTCACGACATTGTTCTGAAACATCTACGCGAACACGTCAAGAAGATGTTCGAAAATAGCGATACAGCATTTCTGGAATTTGCTGAAAAATCACAGTCCAGTGCCTCGCAGTTACGCTTTTTCGAGGCTATGAATGTCATCCAGAAGAACCGTGAAAATGTAGAAAACATCTTTTACCGGGAACTGGGTCGCAGCTTTGCAGATTTTGGCTGTGGCAGCAACCAGGGTGGCACCACCGGCAACCTTGACAGCGATTCAATGGAACTGGTCAGCAAGGAAGACACTGACATCCAGGTGGCCATTCAAAATATGGCTGCCAGCGCTTCGCTGGGGTCCGCACAGGAACTGGTTGCCTTGCGCCAGCGACTTGCAGTGCTGAACAACGGTCAACAACTACAAGACAAGGACATCCCCGGTGGACCTGTATGCCTCGCCAGGGCCTTTCATACTGCTGCAAAGGACCTGGTGCTTGAACACCAGACCCTTTTGATTGTATACATGCTGTTCAACAAGTTTGTGCTCAGCAAGACCACAGCGCTCTATGATGAATATAACAAGCATCTGCTGAAAGCCGGGTTACT
>CAJQPV010000231.1 GCA_905480305.1 uncultured Gammaproteobacteria bacterium
TTTCACCGCCAGTCAGGATCAACGAGGCCAGTATTGATTGCTCTGTTTGCTTGATCAATCGATCCTCAGCCACTGCTGTCCCACTTACTCCCTCTCCCTCCGGGACGCCGACATGGATGTACGCGGTAGAGCGCCAACAGTAGGCGCTTTAGGCGACGCAGGAAGCCAAAGCCAAGAGGGTTGGGGAGAGCGAAGCGAGGGGCCGGGGATAAAATAAAAGCTACCGCCTGTATTTATACCCCCTCTCCCTGGCCCTCTCCCGGAAGGAGAGGGAATGATCTGTTTGTATTGTTGTAGTTGGTGTTCATGTTCATACATAGTTCAACATCATAAAACCACTGAAACAGTCGCTGTCGCACTTACCCCCTCTCCCTCCGGGAGAGGGTTGGGGAGAGCGAAGCGAGGGGCCGGGAATAATCTGTTTGCATTGTCGTAGCTGGTATTCATGTCCATACATAATTCAACATTATAAAACCACTGAAACAGTCGCATACAACCTACATTTGTATCTATTAAGCGGGACAGCAGTGATCCTCACCCCGTTGATACAGGTTATCCAGGACTCAGCGACGATACCGTTAAACGCTGACAACTGGCAAACGCAAACAACCCGGCGCACAATGCTGCACTTTCGTACCTGAAACCCTTTCGATATGCCAAGAAGCAAACAAAACACCATAGCCGAACAACGTCCGCCCAGCCGTAATCTGCGCGTACTTAAACAACTGCTCACCTTCCTGCGACCTTACCGCAGCGCGGTGCTGGGTGCCGTAATCGCGTTGCTGATCGCGGCTGGCGCCGTGCTCGGTTTCGGCGTGGTGCTGCAACGGGTTGTCGATCACGGCCTGAGCAGCGGCTCGGGTGCCGCATTGAACCAGGCACTGCTGCTATTCCTGATCGTGATCACGGTAATGTCGGCTTCGGTGGCGGCCCGTGTCTACCTGGTCACATGGATCGGTGAACGGGTAGTGGCCGATATCCGCAAGGCGGTATTTGCCAAAGTGCTCAAACTGGAGCCGGCTTTTTTCGAAGTAACACGCACCGGCGAAGTCATCTCGCGCCTGACTACGGATACCTCGCTGCTACAGGTGGTAGTCGGTTCTACGCTGGCGATCGCAGTACGCAATGTCCTGCTGATCAGCGGTGGACTGGTGATGCTGACCATCACCAGTGGCAAGCTGGCGTTGCTGGTCTTGCTTGGCGTTCCCGTTGCGGTGATACCGTTATGGCTGCTCGGGCACCGGGTGCGCAGTCTGTCGCGCAGCAGCCAGGACCGGATTGCCGATATCGGCGCCATGATCGATGAAGTGCTTTACGGTATCCGCACCGTGCAGGCGTTCTGTCACGAGCACATCGACCGCCAGCGTTACGGCAAGCATGTAGAGGCCGCTTTCGATGCCGCCATTCGGCGCACCCGCGTCAGCGCGCTGCTCACGGCCACGGTGATGTTGTTCACGTTTGTCGCGGTCAGTATCGTGCTGTGGGTAGGTGGCCATGACGTGCTTGCCGGGCGCATCAGTGGCGGGCAGCTCTCGGCCTTTGTGTTTTATGCCCTGCTGGTCGCCGGTTCGGTGGGCGCGCTAAGCGAGGTGGCCGGCGACCTGCTGCGTGCCGCCGGCGCCACCGAACGGCTGTTGGAACTGCTCAACACCGAACCCGTCATAGCCACGCCGGCTGCGCCGGTGGCGCTGCCTATACCTGCGCGTGGCGAGGTGCAGTTACGCGATGTCACTTTCCGTTACCCGTCGCGCCCCGACAGCCCGGCACTCAGCGAACTGTCACTGACATTGGAGCCTGGCCAGAAGGTGGCGCTGGTCGGCCCGTCTGGCGCCGGCAAATCTACGGTGCTGCAACTGCTGTTGCGCTTCTACGACCCGGACGCCGGTGTGATTCGCTTTGATGGTGTCGATATCCGCCAGGCCGATCAGCAACAGCTGCGTCAGCGCATGGCACTGGTGCCACAGGACCCGGTCATCTTCGGCGCCGATGCCTGGGAGAACATCCGCTACGGTTTTCCCGCGGTAAGCGATGCCGACGTGCGGCGCGCCGCCGAGGCCGCACACGCCACGGAATTTCTCGACCAGTTACCACAGGGCTTCAATACCTTCCTCGGTGAACGCGGCGTGCGGCTGTCCGGTGGACAACGCCAACGCATCGCCATCGCCCGCGCCATACTGCGCGACCCGGCCGTGCTGCTGCTCGATGAAGCCACCAGTTCCCTGGACGCCGAAAGCGAACGCCTGGTTCAGGAGGCGCTGGAACAACTGATGCAGGCGCGCACCACGCTCATTATTGCGCATCGTCTTGCGACGGTACGCAAGGTAGACCGGATCCTGGTGATGGATAGCGGCCGTATCGTTGCCAGCGGTCAGCATGACGAACTGGTCGCAGCAGACGGGCTCTATGCGCGGCTGGCCGCACTACAGTTCCGCGATACTCCGGAGCTCCCGGTGCAGCCTGCCGATGTGTAGGAGCGCCGCCCCCGGCGCGAATCACGGCGAGAAGCTTCCGCATCCTGCTCACGACCCTCGCCTACAACAGTATATGCTGCAATGACCGGGTAAAGACCACGCCCACCGGACCAGGACCAGCCCCTGATATAAAAAGTATACTATCACCGGAATCAGCAACAACTATGGAGGACATTAGTGGACATTCGCCTGACACCCCATGAAGCGCGCGTAATTGGCTGCCTGCTTGAAAAACATCGCACCACCCCTGAACACTACCCGCTTTCACTCAATGCACTCACCAATGCCTGCAACCAGAAAAGCAGCCGCGACCCGATACTGGCACTCGACGAAGCCACGGTGCAGGACACAGTCGATACCCTGATGAAGAAGCACTATGTCGTCGAGAAAAGCGGCTTCAGCAGTCGCGTCACCAAGTACCAGCACCGGTTCTGCAATAGCGAATTCGGCGCCCTGCAGTTTTCCGGGCAGGAACTCGGCATTGTGTGCGTGTTGCTGTTGCGCGGACCCCAGACCCCGGGTGAACTGCGCACCCGCACCGAGCGCCTGTGCAAATTCCAGGATACCCGCGAGGTCGAGTCGACACTCATCCAACTCATGCAGCGTGACGATGGTCCCTTCGTGACGAAGCTTCCCCGTGAAGCGGGGAAACGTGAGAGCCGCTTTGCACACCTGTTTGGTAACGACACAGAAATGCACGAGGCTGCTGCGCCTGACGATGCGGTGTCAGCCGGACCGGACACGGATGCTGACCGTATAGTGCAGCTTGAGCAGTTGGTCAAGCAGCTGCGCGATGAGATGGCAACCTTGAAGGCACGGCTTGACCGGATTTCACCTGAGCAGGACCCTGGCAGCATGCCATAAATGCAAATCAGGGACTGCAGGCGGAATCAACCACAACATAACCGGAGTTGGTCGCTCCCGGCGCCCTGCCTCCCGCGATACACCGTCTATACTGTGACAAAGGGAGCCATGAAATGAAAGACAGCGTCGCCGCACACTACACCGATGGCCAGTTGCTCAACCGAATCCTGAGCGGGGTACAAGCCATCGGCAAGACACCCGACACGGTCAGCGTGGATGAACTGGCGCCGGTGGATGAATTTCATATCGGCGGGCGCCAGGCTTCAGATGACTTCATCAGTCAACTGCAACTGTCGGCAGATGATCACACACTGGATGTGGGTTGTGGCATTGGTGGCACCTCCCGGTTCGTCGCCAGTCGCTTCGGCTGTCGCGTCACCGGCATCGACCTGACCCCCGAGTTCGTCTCAACCGGACAGTCCCTGTGCGACTGGGTTGGCCTGTCCGATCAAGTCGAACTGCACCAGGGTGATGCCACGGCGATGCCCTTTAGCGATGAAAGTTTTGACGCGGCCTTTATGCTTCACGTCGGCATGAATATCGCCAGCAAGGACGCATTGTTTGCCGAGGTATTTCGCCTGATAAAACCAGATGCATTATTTGGTGTTTACGACGTAATGCAGACCAGTGACGAACCACTGACCTACCCGGTTCCCTGGTCCTCCGAACCCGGCACCAGTGCACTGGCCACCCGGGAACAATATATCGAGGCACTCGAGCAGGCCGGTTTCGACATCATCAAGATACGCGACCGGCGGGAATTTGCGGCAGATTTTTTTGCCGAAACCCGCCGACGCATGGAGCAAGCGGGTGGCTCTCCGCCATTGGGTGTGCACATCGCCATGGGTGCATCGGCACCCGTCAAGATCAGAAACATGGTGGATAATATTGCCGCCGGACGCGTTTCACCGGTCGAGATCATCGTTGTCAAGAACTGATCAATCGACACTGACCCAGTGCTGCCCCACTTATCGATCTGCTATTGCAGAATCTCTTGTGGACGACCAGTGGTTTAATTTGGTCCTGTTACCCTTAAGACAAGGCGTTGTTGAATCCGCATAATGTATCCTACTTTTTGCCATGCCTCGCACTGAACCCTCTTTAACCAAAGTTGCTGATAAAGATCTGGCCAAAGACGCCACTTTGGGCAGTATCTTCTTTCTGGTTTCATGGCTGTTCATCATCTACACCACAAGTGTGGCCGATGACCTGCCTCTCATCAGTATGATTGGCATATTGTTGTTCACACTGCTAATTGCCGCACGCCTTGTTATTGGCCTGGGGTTTGACCGGCTTTATGAGCGCATGACACCTGGACGTTGGCAATATGCCTTTGGAGCAATCGTCCTTGTTAACGGGCTCACCTGGGGTTCCCTGAGTACGATACTGGTCTGGCACTACTACCCATCCTGGCCTGCATATCTGACCTTGATCTGTACAGCAATAATTGCGGCTGGCGGCACGAACACATTAAACACGCACCTGCGTTTGTTAATGGGGTTTCTCGTGCTCGCTGCCGTGCCCTGCGTTATACCATTAATAGTTACCAACGCGACGGATAGCTCGGGATTTGGCATATTGTTACTGCTATATATTCTGTTTCTGATGATGTTTAGTCGCCAGTTGAACCAGCGCTACTGGAATTCATTGCAAAGTTCACATCAACTGCAGATAGCCCTGCACAAAGCTGAAGCAGCCAATTGTGCCAAGGGCCAGTTCCTGGCCAATATGAGTCATGAGATCCGCACTCCCTTGAATGCAGTACTGGGTTTTGCACAGGTTGGCAGACGCAGTAGCCAGGACCCGGATGCCAGCAGCAGATTCAGCCATATTCTGGCATCCGGTCAGCACTTGCTGGGTATCGTCAACGAGATCCTTGATCTGTCGAAACTGGAAGCCGGGAAACTTCGTATTGATTCAATCCCTTTTGAGCTGATCGCCAATGTCAATGACGCGCTGGATTTTGTGCGGGAATCCGCCAACACAAAAGGCCTGAACCTGACTGTCGAGTACGACCCGGAACTCCCGGACTGGGTCATGGGAGATCCCCTGCGGTCGCGCCAGATACTGCTAAACCTTCTTGGCAACGCCATAAAGTTTACCGGACAGGGTGAGATTCGATTGGCTGTCCATCCGGAAAATGGACAAATCCACTTCACGATTATCGATACCGGTATCGGCATGAACAATGAAGAAATGACTCGCCTGTTTAAGGCTTTTGAGCAGGCCGATGGCACGGCAGCACGCCGCTTTGGCGGCACCGGGCTGGGACTCACAATAAGCAATGAACTTGCGAAGCTGATGGGGGGCACCATCACTGTCGCAAGCACGCCCGACCAGGGCAGCACCTTTACCCTGTGTCTGCCACTGACAAAGACAAGGCCATTCGATCATTACACAGAGAGAGAAGCCCAATTTTCTGGC
>CAJQPV010000232.1 GCA_905480305.1 uncultured Gammaproteobacteria bacterium
GCGTGCGGCTGTTTGTAAATTTTATATGGTAAACGAGCGGTTAATTTCCGTGTTTACCAAGCGCTTTTCGGACCCAATCTGCCGTGGGTGAAAAACTACTGGATTGGCTACGTCGAAGACGAGACCAATTTAGTAGCGATAGTGCTCCGGCTTGTAAGGGCCATCTACCTGAACGCCGATATAGTCTGCCTGATCTTTTTCAAGCTCGGTCAGTTTCACGCCGATTTTTTCAAGGTGCAGACGGGCAACTTTTTCATCCAGGGGTTTCGGCAGTACATAAACCCTGGTGTCGTATTTTTCCGGGTTCTGCCACAATTCGATCTGGGCGAGGACCTGGTTGGTGAACGAGGCAGACATAACGAAACTCGGGTGGCCGGTGCCGCAACCCAGGTTAACCAGGCGCCCTTCTGCGAGTACCGTGATGCGCTTGCCATCCGGAAAGATCACCTGGTCAACCTGTGGCTTGATGTTATCCCACGGGTACTGTCGCAGGCTGGCGATATCGATCTCGGAGTCAAAGTGTCCGATGTTGCAGACAATGGCCTCGTTCTTCATGGTCTTCATGTGCTCATGGTTAATGACATTGATGTTGCCGGTAGTGGTAACAAAAATATCACCCTGGCTGCAGGCATCGTCCATGTTGACGACTCGATAGCCTTCCATCGCTGCCTGCAGTGCACAGATCGGGTCGATCTCTGTTACACAGACGGTTGCACCCAGCCCCTTGAGGGATTGTGCAGAACCCTTGCCGACATCACCGTAGCCAAGGACAACGGCAATCTTGCCCGCAATCATGACATCGGTTGCGCGCTTGATGGCATCAACCAGTGATTCGCGACAGCCATACAGGTTGTCGAACTTGCTCTTGGTGACGGAATCATTAACGTTGAATGCCGGTACCTTGAGGCTGCCGTTTGCCATCATTTCGTACAGACGGTGTACGCCGGTGGTGGTTTCTTCTGACAAACCCTTTACGTCGTTGAGCAGTTCCGGGTACTTGTCGTGCATGATCTGGGTCAGGTCGCCACCATCATCCAGGATCATGTTCGGGCGCCAGCCATCGGGACCAAAAATAGTCTGCTCAATGCACCACCAGGCTTCATCTTCTGTCTCGCCTTTCCATGCAAATACCGGGATGCCGGCTGCTGCCATGGCTGCTGCGGCCTGATCCTGGGTTGAAAAAATATTGCAGGACGACCAGCGGACTTCAGCACCAAGAGCGGTGAGTGTTTCTATCAGTACCGCTGTCTGTATGGTCATGTGCAGGCAACCGGCAATGCGCGCGCCCTTGAGCGGCTGACTGTCCTGATATTCTTTGCGTAACGCCATCAACCCCGGCATTTCGCTTTCTGCAATTACGACTTCCTTGCGGCCCCAGTCTGCCAGGCTGATGTCGGCGATTTTGTAATCCGGAGTGATGTTTTGAACAGGTTGTGAACTCATAAGGTATTGCCTCTTTAATTATGGTTTGACGTTGCTTGTTATTTAAAGACCTGCGGCGTCGCGGAGAGTTTCAGCGATATCGGTATTTTCCCAGCTGAATTCACCGTCACGTCCGAAATGCCCGTAGGCGGCGGTGGCCTTGTAGCCGGGTTTCAACAGGTCCAGCATCTTCACCAGTCCGCGTGGCCGCAGGTCAAAATGTTCACGAATCAGTGCGGTCAGCCGGGTTTCATCTATCTTGCCGGTGCCGAAAGTGTCTACAGTGATAGATGTTGGTTTGGCCACGCCAATGGCGTACGACACCTGTATTTCGCAGCGGTCTGCGAGGCCGGCAGCGACAAGGTTTTTGGCGACATAGCGTGCGGCATAGGCAGCGGAGCGGTCTACCTTGCTCGGGTCCTTGCCCGAGAATGCGCCGCCGCCGTGACGTGCCATGCCGCCATAGGTATCAACAATAATCTTGCGCCCGGTGAGGCCGCAGTCACCTACGGGGCCGCCGATCACAAAACGTCCGGTCGGGTTGATGTGAATATTTTCCTGTGTGCACTGGTCGAGCCATGCAGCCGGTATCACCGGTTTGATGATCTCATCCATCACGGCTTCGCGCAACGCTGCAATGCTGATTTCCGGGTCATGCTGAGTAGACAGCACGATGGCCTCGATACCGACAGGCCTGTCGTTGTCATAGCGGAACGTTAACTGGCTTTTGGCATCCGGGCGCAGCCACGGCAGAGTGCCGTTCTTGCGTACTTCGGCCTGGCGTTTTACCAGCCGATGCGCATAGGTAATCGGTGCCGGCATAAGCACGTCGGTTTCGTTGGAGGCGTAGCCAAACATCAGGCCCTGGTCACCAGCCCCTTGCTCGTGGTCTTCGCTTTCGTCGACGCCCATGGCGATATCAACCGACTGCTTGCCAATTGCATTCAGCACTGCACAGGATGCCCAGTCAAAACCGATTTCAGAGCTGTTATAGCCAATTTCGCGAACAGTATCGCGAACAATTTCTTCAAGATCTACCCAGGCCGAGGTGGTGACTTCTCCGGCAATTATGACCATGCCGGTCTTGACCATGGTTTCAACTGCCACGCGTGCCTGTGTATCCTGTTCCAGCAGGGCATCCAGTACGGCATCAGAAATCTGGTCGGCAACTTTGTCGGGGTGTCCCTCCGATACGGATTCGGAAGTAAATACATAATTATTAGACATGATTATTTATTTTCGCTATGGATATATAGTAGGTAGACTCATTCTACCCTATGTTTGTAATGTTATCATGCCGAAATTTGTTTTGTTAAAGCAAGTAGTCTTCTTTTTTAATTCAGGGGTGCAGTATGGTCAGTCTGGAAACACCGGTGTGCAATTTTGGTAAAGACGCCATTGATTTCTCACTGCCGGGTACCGACAGCCGGGTGTGGACACTTGAGGCATGTCGTGGTCCGCAAGGGCTGCTGGTGATGTTTATCTGCAATCACTGCCCGTATGTTCAGGCAATCAGGGAAAGGCTGGTGCGCGATACCCTTGAGTTGCGCGAGCACGGTATTAACAG
>CAJQPV010000233.1 GCA_905480305.1 uncultured Gammaproteobacteria bacterium
CTCAGGCGCACAATAATCTCGTCAGCATCCTTGACGACGTGGTAATTGGTCATTACATAGCCGTCCTTGGAAATGATAAACCCGGAGCCCAGTGATTTGGCATCACGATAGCTTGGTTCGCCATCCTCGTTCTGATCAAAGAAATATTTGAACAGCTCTCCGAACGGGCTGTCCTCCGGAAATTCCGGCATCTCGAAACCTTCCGGCAAGTCCGGCATGCCGGACTTGATCTTTTGTGTAGTACTTATGTTGACTACAGCACTGCTGGTTTCCTTCACCAGGTCGACAAACCCGGGAAGATGATTCGCCTGTGAAACCTGCATGTACAATAATGAAAAACATGCCACCAGTGCATACATTGTGGCCTTGCGAACATTCAACATACCTGACTCTCCATCTGAATAATTAAGAAACTTCCTGAAATTTGTGCATTTGCTGCGCCATATCACTGGTCGGATCAGCAAACATGTAATCCGACTTGCAACTCACCGGGTTATGGCGCTGCACGCCAACCCGGCCTGGCATCAAAAACCGTCCGCAATCGCGTCCCGGGGACCTGCGACAACCGGTATCTGTACACGCAACACCACCGGCTGAAAGGCGGCATCTTTTTCTGTTGCACGACTAAAGCGTTTCAGCCACAACAGCGCCGCAACAAAACCGGCCAGTGCAGCGGCAACCGTCACCAGTTCCGAGTTACTTGCCAGTAGATTTCCGGCCAATGCGCCGGCGAACAAGCCGGCTAACGGTGCCGCATAAACCGCCAGTGATCCACGTACCAGACCGGACTCTGAAATACCCACCACCACATCATCACCGACACCGGCATGAATACGATTCACAACCCGCAGGCGCGTGCGGCGCTGACCCAGCACTTTAGCAATCGCCGAGGTACCGCAGCCCTTGCGAACCGCACACCCCCCGCAAGTGGACTTGCGTTCACTCTCGATCCAGGCAAAGTCACCCTCTACCGCCACAACCCTGCCGGATTCTTCAATCATTTATCGGTCTCAACCTGCTGCATGGATGCAGCCACCATCTGCACAGTTGCCGGCGGGACCTCACCCACAACGGTCACCTGGTAGCCATCGACCACTGCACCAAAAGCATTCATGGCGCCCATGGTCGACAGGCCAAGAAACGCCTGTGCTTCTGACTTCGCCTTCTCGATGTAAACAGACAGGGTGGCAAGACCGTCGCTAAAGACCATGTGTTCGGCGCTCGCGCCTTCCCTGCGCATACGCTTGCGCTGAAAGTCCATCATCTGAAATCCTACCGGCAGACGTTTTACAGTCCAGTGCGGATTGACACTTTTTGTTGCCGTATTGCGGGCGGCATCACCCTGCCGGGTCCAGCTATAACCATCACCCGTCAGAGAAGGCCGCAGCGCCACAGCAGGGAGCTGGTCGCTGACATCCAGCCGGGTAAACATTACCTGCTCGATAGCCAACCCATCCACATCCGTCAGATCGGATTTAAGCAACATGTAGTTGCTGGTATCAATCCAGAGACGATAGCCATAACGAAAACTGTCTTTGGGCGTAATCGATATAACCTGTGCGAGGTGGCCGGCCATGCGTTCTTCACCCAGCACCTGCAGGCGGTAATAACGTGACAGCAGGTCAAGATCATCGGGGACTACCGGGAAAGGCGGGCGTGGTCTGCTCTGACCAACGGTTACGGACTTGCTGTCCGCCATGATGCAGGTTACTGCCTTGTCATCACGCAACACTTCACGCGGACTGCCTGTCAGCGACATCAAACGTTCCTGTACACCCTGCTCACTGGCCTGGTGAACGATACGCATGGATTCGAGCTTGCCGTCGTGCAGGTAAACAAAAGTGCCGTCGTAGTTAAGTGACTGCAGTGCATTGGACATATTGTCCAGCCACTGACGCGCGCTGTCCCCGGCGAAGGCCTGTCCGGCAACGGCCAGCAAGGCCGGCAATAGCCACTTCACACAATTATTACTTGTCATCTACGCTACTGTCATGACCGACAAGACGCACATACGGCAGCATGCCCTGCATGCCGCGGTTCACGGCGAATTCATTATGATTAACCAGATAGATATCAAGACTTTGCTTATCACCGGAAACATTCAGAGTGCTATTGGCAAGCATGGGGTCAACATTCACCGGCGTGCCTTCATCAAGTACCGGTGCAGTGGCAAGCGTCGAGGCCGCAGACGGGTTTTCCTGTCGCACAGACTGCAGTGACAACACCGCCACCACCGCAACCGAGGCAGCAACCGCAACACCCGCCACCGGTTTGAACAACCGCGCCAGTCGTGCCGATGTCACCTGCACCACCGCCGGCTCATCCTGCAATGCCAGCTGAACACCAATATGGAAATCAGGATCGGTCTTGCGCGGCAGATGATTTTGCAGCGAGTCACTAATAAGCTGGTAGCGTGAAAGCCTGCTACGTAATGAGGCGTCGTCTGCCAGTCGTTTGCTTAGCAGGGCATGCTCTGTCTCTGCGAGTTCATCATCAACCAGCGCCGATATCTGTTCATGAAGTTTTTCTTTCATCGTGGCAAGCTCACTAAAATTCTAGTCCAGTAATGGTTTCAAACGTGTATCTATCGCATCGCGCGCCCGGAATATTCTTGAACGTACTGTACCGATCGGGCAATCCATAGTTTGTGCAATTTCCTCGTAACTCAGCCCTTCCAGCTCACGCAGCGTGATAGCGGTACGCAAATCATCGGGCAACGCATCGATGGCCTCGGCTATTGCGTCCTGAATCTCGTCCTTCTGCAGCAAGCGCTCCGGGGTTGCATATTCCCTAAGACCTTTGGCGCCCTCATATTGTTCCGCATCCTGCGCATCTATATCACTGCGTGGCGGTCGCCGGCCACTGGCGACCAGATAATTCTTTGCCGTGTTGATCGCAATCCGGTACAGCCAGGTATAAAACGCACTGTCACCCCGGAATCGGCCAATCGCCCGATAGGCCTTAATGAAGGCTTCCTGTGCCACATCCCTGGCTTCATCAGAATCATGCACATAGCGATTAACTAATTGTATGATTTTATTCTGGTATTTCAGAACCAGAACATCAAACGCCTGCTTGTCACCCCGCTGCACTTGCTCAACCAGCGCTTGATCAATACTTCGTTCGCCCATCCGGGCTGTCTCCTTTCAACCCGACACTATCCCGGTAGACGCTAGGTGCCCGGAATAGTTCAGTGTTAATGTATGTAGATCAGCTATTTCCTGTAGAAGCAAGCAACACGGCCATGGCCGGGACATTGCACTTCTGCCGGATCGGTTCATGATAAGAACAATACCGCTTCCTGACAGGACCCGTTAACTCGCTATGGTAGCCGCAAACAGTTTTGATGTCCTTATCATTGGCAGCGGTGCAGCCGGGTTAAGTCTCGCGCTGCGCCTGCCGTCCCACGTTCGCATTGCCATTCTCGCCAAGAGCAGCCTCAATGAAGGCTGCACCCTGTACGCCCAGGGGGGTATCTCAGCGGTGACACAGGCACCGGATACCTTTGAATCACACATCGCCGACACCCTGGATGCTGGCGCCAGCCTGAACAATCCGGAGACGGTGCGTTTCACCATTGAACGCGCACCGGAGGTAATCCAGTGGCTGGTCGACCTTGGCGTACCGTTTACCCGAACCAAAGACGATTTTCATCTCACCCAGGAGGGCGGCCACTCCACCCGCCGGGTGTTGCATGCCGCCGATGCCACCGGCCGCGCCATGGAAACGACACTGCTGGACGAGGCGAGAAAACGCAGCAATATCAGTCTGATGGAACACTATATTGCCATCGACCTCATCACCGGTAGCAAACTGGGACTGGAGCATAACCGCTGTCTGGGTGCCTACATTCTCAACCGCAACGAGCAAAATATACTCGCCTGCAGCGC
>CAJQPV010000234.1 GCA_905480305.1 uncultured Gammaproteobacteria bacterium
TACAGTGAGTCAGGATAAAGAATTTTTCACCACGTTTTTTCTAATTATGGGCGGACTGGCGGTTTTTGCCATCATTTTGATCATTATTGCATTAAATTTGACCAGTGAGGTTTCAGACTACAAGCCAGACGAGATTGTCATTGAGAATATCAAGCCGGTTGGCAAGGTGTATATCGCCGGTGAATCGGAGCCGCCGGCAGGTGCAGCGATTCCCGCCACCGAGGCTGTTGCCGTAGCGGACAGTGGTGCGGCGGCTGCGCCGAAGTCCGGAGAAGAGGTTTACAACAGTAATTGTATGGCCTGTCATGCGACCGGTGCTGCGGGTGCACCGAAAACCGGCGATGCTGCAGCCTGGGCGCCACGTATTGCAGCGGGTAAGGACTCCATGCTTGCCAACGCTACCAAAGGCCTGAACGCCATGCCGCCCATGGGGCTGTGCATGAGTTGCTCGCAGGCCGAGTTGCAGGACGCTATTGACTACATGCTTGGTCAGAGCCAGTAGCTGAATTTTATCAGTTACACGATAAAGGGCTGCTTCGGCAGCCCTTTTTTATTATCGTGACAAGCAGCCTGGCTGATTGCTGCGGCATTGCTACCCCGATTCTGCCTGTATTAGTGTTGCCTGTTGCAAGCGCTTTTCAATATGCTGATTGAGTAAGGCGGTTGCCTGATGTTGTGGTACAGGTGGGCTGAACAGGAAACCCTGTATTTCGTCACATTGCAATTCCCGCAGAATATCGAGTTGTCCGCGTGTTTCGACGCCTTCGGCAATGACCTTCAGTCCCATGTTATGTGACATGGATATGATCGCACTGACAATGGCCGCATCATCAGGGTCAGAAGTAATATCGCGGACAAAGGTGCGGTCAACCTTGACGGTGTTAATGGGGAAGCGTTTCAGGTGATTTAGCGAGGAGTAGCCGGTACCGAAGTCGTCAATGGAAATAGACATACCGGAACAGTGCAGGGCGCGCAGGGTGGATGCCGCCATATCGATGTTTTGCATGACGGTGCTTTCGGTTATTTCAAGTTCCAGCTTGTTCGGACAAATACCGCTTTCATCGCAGATAGTCAGTATTCGTTTTAGCAGATCACGCTGGCTGAATTGCACGGCAGACAGGTTTACCGCGACCGATATATGCTCGTAGCCATCGTCCTGCCATTGTCTTAGCTGCCGACAGGCGTGCTCCAGTACGTGGTATCCAATATCGATAATCAGGCCATTTTCCTCGGCAATCGGGATGAATTCCGCGGGTGGGATCATCCCGAGTTGCGGATGCTGCCAGCGGAGCAGTGCTTCCACAGAAGTAACCCTGCCGCTGGCAATGTCGATCTTGGGCTGGTAGTACAACTCCAGTTCATCCCTCTCAATGACATGGCGCAGGTCATTTTCGAGTTGCATGCTCTCGAGCGAGTCCCTGTTCAGGTCTTCATGATAAAAACGGCACAGGTTATGTCCCTGAAGCTTTGCGTAGTAAAGCGCAGTGCTGGCATTTTTGAGTAATGCCTCGGAGCTGGTGCCGTGATCCGGGAACAGGCTGACACCGACACTGCAGGAAAGGTGGAATTCATTGCCCTGTATGTCAATCTGTGCGGTTACCGATTCTACTGCCCGGTTGATAATTGCGCCGATAAAATCAGTACAGTCAAGGTTGCCCAGCAAAATACCAAACTCATCACCACCGAGTCGGTATATAGATGTTATGCCGCTGACATTATTAAGACGCGCCACTGTATCTGTGTTGCGCAGCACATCGGCAAGCCGGGTACTGATGATTTTCAGCAGATCATCACCGACGGCGTGGCCATGAGTGCTGTTGATACGTTTAAACATATCAAGATCCAGCATCATAATAGCTGCATGCCGGCAGTTGCTTTGGCATGCCTGTATTGCCGCAGCCACGCTGTAATTGAATTCATTACGATCCGGCAACCCGGTAAGTGTGTCGAGATTGCCGCTTGTTGTGCTGGCGATATTTTCTGTTGTATTGCAAACCGCTTGTTGGTGTCCTTGCTGTGGCTGGTCCCACACGGTTACGCAGTTACGGCCGCCATGCTTGGACTGGTACAGCGCCTTGTCTGCCTGATCGATTAGTACTGACAGGCTCGCCGGGCTGTGCCTGTTGGACGAGACGCCAAAGCTGGTTGTGATCGGTATGGCAATGTTGTCTGTTTCGTTCCTGATGTCGAGCTGTTCAATGTTGAGACGCGCCCGCTCGGCCATGGCCTGTGCTTCTACCAGGCTTATACCCGGCAGGATGATGCAGAATTCTTCTCCCCCATAGCGGCATACACAGTCGGCAGTTCGCAGCGATTTTTCGAGTGTTTCGGAGACGCTTTTTATAACCATGTCTCCGCTGGTGTGGCCATGACGGTCATTGATGGCCTTGAACAGATCGATGTCTGCCATGATGCATGACAGAACGTGATTATCGCGTTGGGCAGTACGGAAGACAGTGCCGTATTTCTCAAAAAAAGACCTTCGATTCAGGCAGTTGGTTAGCGAGTCGCGCGTGGCAAGCTGTTCCAGTACCTTATTCTGCCGCCGCACCTCATCACGCGATTTTTTAAGCATGTCCAGCATGCTTTCCAGCTGATCATTCTTCTCTTCCATGCGGGTAACGTCATCAAAGGTAATCATCACGCCACTGCTTTCGCTGTTGGAGTTTCGTACCGGTACGCTGTCGACGACAAAAATCTTTCCTTCGCCGGTATTGCCCGGCATAGTCATTTGTACGTTCGTTTGTTGACTGCGGCTGCGTATCGCCAGCGTCCATGGCATTTCATTTTCATGGCTGTGCAAAAGCTTCCAGCCAAAGCGCGAGATGGATATGTTCTTGAGCGATGCAGGTGTTGTGCCCATGATGCTTGCGAATGTTGCATTCGCAATAATGATCCGTTCCCGGTTGTCCAGTAGTACAACGCCTTCAGTCAGGGCATCCAGTGTTGACTCGAACAGTATCGGCGCGACAGCTGCTAGATCAATACGAAGATGATTTCTGGTAATGATAAACAGGGAGATTGCAGCACCCAGTATGGCTATGACGGCAACCAGTCCCGGCAGGTAGCGGAAATGATAATCGAGCGATTCGGACAGCAGCAGTGTGCCGATCATCATGATGATGAAGCCTGTTGTCAGGCGCAGTGACAGCGGAAATTTCAGCATCGCTGGCCGTGATGATGCATGATTTCGAGAGGGATGATGTTCGCTGGTTTCAAGTAAATAAGTCCTTTTGGTTTGTTAGCGTATGCTGCTCGTGACAGGGAAGTCTATCGGCAGCGCGTGCACTTTTCCGAGTGGCCAGCCACAATAAATAACTGCTAGTTGCCGTGGCTGCTTCATCGGCAATTAGGCGGTAACAGGTTGCCCAGCAGTGTGAAGCTGGTACAGCGCCAGCGTCGCGAGGATCACGATAATGCTTGGACTGATTATCAGTTCGACGAGCGTGAAGCCTGATTGTTGCCTGAACATTTTTTCGCTGACCCTGTTGGTCGGAAGTTTTTCGTTGCACCTGTATCGGCAGGTTCGGTAAATAATCCAGCCATGCGTGCCTGTTGAACGCCGGTTTACATCGCTGCGCCAGCTACCTATGATGCAGCTGAAGGTCGGCGGCCCGGTTAGCCGGGTTCAATGAAACGCTTATGTCGCTGACGGATCTAAAGAAACACCTGTTGCCAACGATAGACTTTGATATATGCCCGGCCGGGCGGGCAGGAGCCATTGGGTCATGAGCAAGCAAGGGATGAAGGTGCTGCAGAAAACCTCGTTACTGGACGGGGACAACGGCGCTTATCTTGAATCCCTGTACGAATCCTGGCTGCAGGACGATGACAGTGTTCCCGAAAACTGGCGTGATTATTTTGCCGGTCTGCCACAGGTTAATGGCCAGGCCAGGGATGATATTCTGCATTCGGAATTGCGACGCGAGTTTTCGCAGCTCACAGGCCGGCTGCGAGGACACCGTATAGCGCGATTGACAGGCGCGCGTCTGGCGCATGAAAGCAAGCAGGTGCGCGTACTCCAGCTCATCAATGCCTATCGCTTCTGCGGACATCAATACGCCAGGACTGATCCGTTGCGCCGTTCCGAGCCGGAACTGGCACCGGAAATGGATCTCGGCTATCACGATCTGTCGGAAGCAGATTTCAATACCGTCTTCCAGACCGGTTCGCTGGTTGGTCCGGAAGAAGCAACGCTCGAGGAAATTCTTTATTCCCTGAATCGTACCTATTGTGAAACGGTCGGGGCGGAATACATGCACATGACCTCGACCGACGAAAAGCGCTGGATACAGCATCATCTCGAGAGCGTGCATTCTCACCCCAGCATGGCAAACGAAAAAAAGCGCTGGCTGCTGAAGCGGCTGACATCGGCCGAGGGTATTGAGCGATACCTGCATTCAAAATACGTTGGTCAGAAACGTTTTTCGCTGGAAGGCGGTGAGAGCCTGATTCCGCTGATGAGTGAGCTGATTGATCGTTCCGGTGCGCGTGGCGTGAAAGAAATTGTCATGGGTATGTCGCATCGCGGTCGTCTCAATGTGCTGATTAACATCCTTGGCAAGCTGCCTTCAGAGCTGTTTTCAGAATTCGAGGATTTGCATGACAGGCAGCACCTGTCCGGCGATGTTAAATACCATCAGGGGTTTTCATCGAAGATCCGGACGCCGGGCGGGCTGGTGCATCTGGCGCTGGCATTTAATCCTTCACATCTGGAAATTGTCTCGCCGGTGGTGCACGGTTCGGTGCGCGCCCGTCAGCAGCGTTACGGAGAACACGAAAACAGCAAGATACTACCAGTGGTGATACACGGTGATTCAGCATTTGCCGGTCAGGGGGTGGTGATGGAAACCTTCAACATGTCCGGACTGCGGGGTTACTCTACCAATGGCACGGTGCACGTGGTGGTCAACAACCAGATCGGTTTCACTACCAGTCATGTAAAAGATTCTCGTTCCACGCTGTATTGTACCGATGTGGCGAAGATGGTCGGTGCGCCAATCTTTCATGTCAACGGTGATGATCCGGAGGCAGTGATTTTTATTACACAGGTAGCACTTGATTACCGCATGCAGTTCAAGAAGGACGTCGTCATTGACCTGGTATGTTACCGCCGCCATGGTCATAACGAAGCGGATGAGCCGGCGGCTACCCAGCCGATGATGTACCGTGATGTGCGTACCCTGCCAACCACCCGCACCCGCTATGCGCAGCGTCTTGAAGAAGAGAATATTATTGCGCCGGACATGGCAGAACAGATGCAGCGTAATTATCGCGACCTGCTGGATACCGGTAGCAGTGTGACACCCAAGGTATTGCTGGGTGAGCCGGTTGCGCCGGGTGTTGCGGTCAACTGGAAATCCTATGTGGGCCATGGCTGGCATATGCCTTGTGATACCACGGTCAGCATGGAAACGCTGGCTATGCTGTCTGCCGGTCTGCAGCAATTGCCTGAGGGCTTTGAACTGCACCCGCGTGTGGCGAAAGTGATGGAAGACCGCCGCAAAATGGCGGCAGGTGCATTGCCGGTTGACTGGGGGTTTGGAGAATCACTGGCGCATGCCAGTCTGTTGCATAACGGTTTTCCTGTGCGTATCTCCGGGCAGGATAGTGAGCGCGGTACCTTTTTTCACCGTCATGCGGTGCTCTATAACCAGGTTGATGGCGAGAGTTATGTACCATTGCAGCACCTTGCCGATGATCAGCCGCGCTTCGTGGTATACAACTCGCTGCTGTCCGAGGAGGCAGTACTGGCCTACGAATATGGCTATGCCACCACCGAGCCGGAAACATTGACCGTTTGGGAAGCCCAGTACGGGGACTTTGTCAATGTTGCCCAGGTCGTGATCGACCAGTTTATTACCTCGGGCGAGGCAAAATGGGGGCGTCTTTGCGGTCTCACGCTGTTGTTGCCACACGGTTATGAGGGCCAGGGGCCGGAACATTCATCCGCGCGGCTGGAACGTTTTCTGCAACTGTGTGTTGGTCACAATATACAGGTGTGTAACCCGACAACACCTGCGCAGATGTTCCATATGCTGCGTCGCCAGATGATCCGTCCGCTGCGTAAGCCGTTGATTGTAATGGCACCCAAGAGTCTGTTGCGCCACAAGGAGGCAGTCTCCTCGCTTGAGGAGTTATCACAGGGCAGCTTTCAACCGGTACTGGGTGAACAGCAGATTACCGATCGCACACAGATAACCCGGCTGGTTCTTTGCAGTGGCAGGGTGTACTACGACTTGCTGGAGAAGCGCCAGGCGGAAAATCTCACAGACGTTGCACTGCTGCGCATCGAGCAACTCTATCCGTTCCCGTGGAGACTGTTGCGGCGCGAGCTGGGGCACTATCCTGCAGTTACAGAATTTGTATGGTGCCAGGAAGAACCGCAGAACCAGGGTGCGTGGTATGCAACCCGGCACAAGCTGGAAGAGGTTATTGGTGATGAAAACAAACTTATCTATACTGGTCGCGAGGCACTTTCTGCCCCTGCGGTTGGTTATACACGTCTGCATGTAGAGCAGCAAAAGGCACTGGTGAACAGTGCGCTGGGACTGGAGCAGTAGAGATCAGTTAAATGCTAGTCAGGGGAATCAGCTCGCGATGACAACTGAAGTAAGAGTGCCGGCGTTACCGGAGTCTGTCAGTGATGGCGTGGTGGTCTGCTGGCACAAACAGGCCGGCGACACGATCAGGCGTGATGAAGCACTGGTGGATATAGAGACCGACAAGGTGGTACTGGAAGTTCCGGCACCTGCCGACGGTGTGCTTGAAGAGATCCTGTTTAGTGATGGCGATACGGTTACTGCTGACCAGATTATTGGCATGATCAATGTAAATGGTGCAGGAAAAGCCGCGGTGAAGATAGCTGCGACAGAAGCACAGGCCACGAATAGTGCCAGCAGGGATGCACGCGGATCGGGACCGGCCGCGCGTCGCTTGATGGCTGCAAACCGGCTGGATGGTGACGCGATCAAGGCAACTGGCAAGCAAGGGCGGATTACCAAGGGTGACATATTGTCTCACCTGGAAAGTCAGCCGTCTGTTGTTGACCCCGTAGAGCAGGTGACTCCGGTCAAGGCCGAACCCGCCAGGGTAGCGCGTATCACTCCGGGATTGCCGGAAATCGAGGAAGACCGTCCGCAGAAACGGGTGCCCATGTCACGGCTGCGCGCACGGGTCGCCGAGCGGCTGCTGCAGGCATCGCAGGGCACGGCCATGCTGACCACGTTTAACGAGGTCAATATGGCACCGATCAAGGCGCTGCGCGACAGGCACCGCGAATCATTTGAACAGAATCATGGTGTGCGCCTGGGTTTCATGTCGTTTTTCGTGCGCGCAGCGGCTGAAGCCCTGAAGCGCCACCCGGACATTAATTCTTCCATGGACGGTGATGACATTGTGTACCATGGATTTTGTGATATCGGTGTGGCTATCAGTACTGACCGTGGCCTGGTGGTGCCTATCCTGCGCAATGCCGAGTACATGAGTCTTGCCGAGATCGAAAACGATATTGTTGAATTCGCCAACCGTGGTCGTGACGGTAAACTGTCGATGGACGATATTACCGGGGGTACTTTTTCGATAACGAATGGCGGTGTGTTCGGTTCCATGTTGTCGACACCGATTTTGAACCCGCCGCAAAGCGCAATACTTGGTATGCACAAGATACAGGACCGGCCGGTGGTCGAGGATGGTGTAATTGTCATACGCCCGATTATGTACCTGGCACTAACCTATGATCACCGCATTGTTGACGGCAAGAGCGCTGTCACCTTTCTCAAGACCATTATCGATCTGCTGGAAGATCCAGCGAGCATGTTGCTGGATTTGTAAGCTTGTTTTCCTGCGAGTGTCAGGCGCCTGTAGCAGCGGAGCGTGTCCGCGATTCGGGTGTTGATATATTCGCAAACATAATCGCGGACACGATCCGCTCTCATACTTGATATAAAACCATGACTGACAACTACGACGTTATTGTTATCGGGGCAGGGCCGGCAGGTTATGTCGCTGCTATCCGTTGCGCGCAACTGGGCATGACGGTCGCCTGTGTTGACGAATGGCTTGGCCGGGATGGCAAGCCGGTACTGGGTGGAACCTGCCTGAATGCCGGCTGTATACCATCGAAGGCACTGCTTGAAAGTTCCCAGCTATATGCTCGCCTGCAACAGGATGCGAAGGCTCATGGCATTGCGGTAGACGGTGTTTCTCTGGACGTGTCAGCCATGATGGCAAGCAAGGATGCTACTGTTCATGATCTGACGCATGGCATTGCTGCCTTGTTTGATACCCATGCAATTGGGTGGATTGCCGGTCGCGGACAGTTGTTTCCGAATCGTCAGGTGCAGGTGACATTGCACTCGGGCGAGCAGCAAACACTGTCTGCCGGTCACGTTATCCTCGCCACCGGCTCGGTGCCTGTTGAATTAGCGGTTGCGCCATTGAACGGCGACATCATCGTGGACTCGGCGGGTGCCCTCAGCTGGCAACAGGTGCCGCAGCGTCTCGGCATCATTGGTGCCGGCGTGATCGGCCTGGAGCTGGGAAGTGTCTGGCGCCGGCTGGGTGCAGAAGTCGTGTTGCTGGAAGCGCAGGAACTTTTTTTGCCGATGGCCGACCGGCAGCTGGCGAAGTCGGCGCTGAACCTGTTTCGCAAGCAGGGGCTGGATATCCGCCTGGGTGAACGTGTGAAAGCGGCAACCGTGACGGATGCCGGCGTAACTGTCGCGTATGAGAATGATGCCGATGGAGATACCCTGACGGTTGATCGCCTGATCGTTGCAGTTGGCAGGCGGCCTTGCAGTGATGGACTGGCTGCGGCGGAAACAGAATTGCTGCTGGATGAGCAGGGATATATCCACGTCGACGAGGAGTGTTGTACCAGCGTTCCGGGTGTCTATGCCATAGGCGATGCAGTACGTGGTCCGATGCTGGCGCACAAGGGGTCGGAAGAGGGAGTGGCAGTTGCCGAGCGGATTGCCGGCCAGCCCAACGAAGTGAATTATGATGCTATCGCATCGGTTATCTACACCCATCCGGAAATTGCCTGGGTTGGAAAGACCGAGGAGGCGCTGAAGCAGGCAGGTGTTGA
>CAJQPV010000235.1 GCA_905480305.1 uncultured Gammaproteobacteria bacterium
CAGTCGCAAGGAATTGCACCGGCGCCTGAAAAAATTGAAGGCTGATCAAGCCGGCAAGCTCTATGTGAAGCTCATTATTCCCGATGACAGTGGCCTGTCCTATAACGAGGCCTGGGGATTTACCCTGGATATCCTCGACAAGTACGATTATTACCACCAGAAATAACAATTATTTGCAGGAGCGGACTTCGTCCGCGATCAATCCAGGTGCGAATGAATTCATTACCGCAATCGCGGACGAGGTCTGCTCCTGCAGTTTGATAAAAGGTCCTAGTTAACGGGTAACTGTGCGCGCAGCGCGTCGCGGTCTACCCACCAGTTATCCCCGACAATGGCGTCCAGCATGGTGGCGAGGCGTGACAGCAGTTCCTTGACGTCATTCAATTCGAGGATCTCTATCCAGGTGTTGATCATTTCTGGTTCTTCGATGTTGCGATGCCGTTTGGCAACGCCGGCAAGAATCTGCCGGGTAAAAAAAGTCAGGCTCTCTTTCTCATCACCCTCGGTGCGGACGTCGGCGATATAATTGGCGGCCATGGCAGCAACCGCTGCACCATCGGAGTCATCCGGGGTTTCGTCAACGATATGCTGCAGCATGGCGACGCTGAGCCGGGCCGGTACCGGATAGGTCACCGACAGCCAGACACCGTTGCCGAGCGCCGCAATTGATAGCGGTTGCTCACACTGGAACAGTACATCGCAGGTTTCGATGGCGTCCTGCCAGGCCTGTTGCTCAATAAAGACGTCGAAGATTTCGCGGCCAATATCCCACGCTGCTTTTTTCTTTAACAATGCCAGCAGCGTTTCGGCGATATCCAGTTGCACGCGGGCTCGTTCCAGCGGCGTGCAGTCGGCAGGTAATGCCTTCAGGTGTGCTTCGTGTTCCTGCAAATGGGCCTGCAGGGACGGTCTTGATTCAGACAGGTCGATACCGCTCTTGTCACCGACCACCATCTGTTCAGGACTGGGTTCGTCTTTCATGTGTTTGCTTTCCTGTTTTTATCCGGCAGCAGCCGCATCATCGGGTTGCACTTCATTCACCGTAAACGTCATGGTGTCCAGATCACCCAGTACCCAGGTGGCCGGTGCCTTGATGCCACCGACGGTGCCGGGGTTGACGAAGTGCGTGTCGCCACCCTTGATGTTCCTGATGGTGCGAATGTCGACCTTGTGATCATGACCGCAACAGACCAGGTCCCAGTCACCGGTCGTGGCCATGGCCTCGGCGTAGTGCGGGTAGTGCACCAGGAAGACACGCTGTCCGCCCAGGTTCAGGCCGGCATCCTGTCCGTAGTAGGTGGTCAGGCTGGAGGTCTGTGCCGAAATGCGGCCCATCATGTACAGGTCGCCGGTGTTGTTGCCATGGATCACATGTATCGGAAGCTTATACGGTTTGATCACCTCCAGCGTGCTGGGTGCGACCACATCACCGCAGTGCAGGATGGCCTCGGCACCAGCGGCCCTGGCGTCACGCACGGCAGCGGCCAGCAGCAGGCGATTGTCGTGACTGTCGGAAATAATGCAGATCTTCATGGGCAGATGATGTTGTGTATGGATTGAGGTAGGTCGGGTTAGGCGCTGTGCGCCGTAACCCGACGTTACGACGCACAATGTCGGATTACGCTGCTGCGCAGCTAATCCGACCTACACGAGCATGATTAAAGCAAAGGCACAATCAGCAGGGCCACGATGTTGATGATCTTGATCAACGGGTTGATGGCCTGGCCAGCGGTGTCCTTGTAGGGGTCGCCGACGGTATCGCCGGTCACCGCTGCCTTGTGGGCGTCAGAACCCTTGCCGCCGAAGTTGCCGTCTTCGATGTACTTCTTGGCATTGTCCCAGGCACCGCCACCGGTGGTCATGGAGATGGCCACGAACAGGCCGGTCACGATGGTGCCGATCAGCACGCCGCCGAGAGCTTCCGCACCCAGTGTCAGGCCGACCACAACCGGTACGGCGACCGGCAGCAGGGACGGCACGATCATTTCACGGATGGCTGACTTGGTGAGCATGTCCACGGCCTTGGAATAATCCGGCTTCTGCGTGTGATCCATGATGCCCGGCATTTCCCTGAACTGGCGACGTACCTCGTTGACGATACCGCCAGCGGCACGACCCACGGCCTCCATGGCCATGGCACCAAACAGGAACGGCACCAGCCCGCCGATCAGCAGACCGATCAGCACCATATGATTATCCAGCGAGAAGTTCATTACCTTGTCGCTGTGCTTGGCGAGCGCATGGGTATAGTCGGCAAACAGTACCAGTGCGGCCAGCGCAGCAGAACCAATGGCGTAACCCTTGGTGACCGCCTTGGTGGTGTTGCCCACGGCATCCAGCGGGTCGGTGATATTGCGTATCTTCTCGTCCAGTTCAGC
This sequence comes from uncultured Gammaproteobacteria bacterium, assembly GCA_905480305.1. Lineage (GTDB taxonomy): Bacteria > Pseudomonadota > Gammaproteobacteria > UBA9214 > UBA9214 > UBA9214. The sequence continues at coordinate 2,379 of CAJQPV010000235.1, forward strand.
CATCTCGGCAATGCCACCGGCATTGTCAGTGATGGGGCCGTAGGCGTCGAGGGCCACGATAATGCCGGCCATGGACAGCATGGACGTGGCGGCAATGGCGATGCCATAGATACCGGCCAGCTCAAACGCGCCCCAGATGCTGGCACAGATGACAAGGACTGGTAGAGCAGTGGACTTCATGGACACACCCAGGCCGGCGATGACGTTGGTGCCGTCACCGGTAGTGGAGGCCTCGGCGATGTGGCGCACCGGCTTGAACTCGGTGCCGGTGTAGTACTCGGTAATGACCACCAGGGCCGCGGTCAGTGCCAGGCCAATCAGGGCGCAGTAGTACAACATGCGGGAGCTGAGTTCAGCGCCGTCGAGCGTGATCGTGTCACCCAGTACCCAGGTCGTGACCGGGTAGAAGGCGATGGCGGCGAGGACGCCGGCGACGATCAGTCCACGGTACAGGGCGTTCATGATCTTGGCGCCCTCGGAGGTTTTGACGAAGAAGGTGCCGATGATGGAGGCGATAATAGAGACACCGCCAAGTACCAGCGGATAGAGTGCCGCCGGGCCGGTGGCATCCAGCAGCAGGCTGCCCAGCAGCATGGTGGCGACCACCGTCACGGCATAGGTCTCGAACAGATCAGCGGCCATACCGGCACAGTCGCCGAC
>CAJQPV010000236.1 GCA_905480305.1 uncultured Gammaproteobacteria bacterium
CCGGACGCAGCTGCTTGCGGTATTCGTCAATTGCAGCCTTGCCGTCTTCGGTAAGCACCGCCTTGTCGAAGGCAAACAGTGCTGCTGACGGAATCACAATGGCGCCGACCAGACCGCTGGGCGCACCCTTGATGACTTCAACCGGTGCATTCAACACTACACCATCACAACCAACCAGAGTCGCATCAGCTTCCGACCAGCTACCGGTATGCAGGCAATCACCGGATCCGGTCTTAACGACATTGGAACTGGAATCTTCAGCATATCCCGGGGCAGCATCACGATTTTCAGCAGCAGACACGGAACCTGCAGCCAGCATCACAGCAAGCACCGCACTTTCCAGCAGCTTGCCAGTTATTCTCTTACCAAGGGTCATCTAAATATCTCCTGAGATTAATTCGCGCGGAAGTGTAACACCTCCAGAGTGGAAGATTGAAAAAAATAACCGCGTTTCCGTGCGGTCAGATAGCCTCCCGGACGGTCCCGACAGGGACAGTTATTTCTTTCAGGAACATAATATTAGGAGGGAGCCGGCCGATAAGCCGGGTTTTGTCGTGGACAGCCATTCATCTGGACACTGCGTCACCGCAGGCCTCAAGCGACCTACCCGGGAACCATGCGGGCCGCACGTAAGTTCCCCTATTTGGTCTTGCTCCGGGTGGGGTTTACCCTGCCACGCCTGTTACCAGCCGCGCGGTGCGCTCTTACCGCACCATTTCACCCTTACCGGCCCTGTCTGAACAGAACCAGCGGTATATTTTCTGTGGCACTTTCCATAGACTCGCGCCTCCCAGGTGTTACCTGGCACCCTGCCCTGTAGAGCCCGGACTTTCCTCCCCGCCCATGCGGACGGAGCGACTGCCTGGCCGACTCCCGGCCTGAGTATAAAGGAAGAAAACAACAAGCAGCGGTATTTATTTAGCCGCACTCAAGCGCAACCAGCCAATGCAACGACTCAAGGCGAACGTCCGAGCAGGCGGCCCAGCAATTGTTTAACAATGCCGTTTGCAGCGGCACGGCGCCGCTTTGACTTTGGGTACAGCTTACGCTGCAAACCCAGCAGGCCTGCATGTTGAGGATCAACATACAGGCCGCGCCGCACTGCCATCTCGGCGCTTTCGGGGAAATCCAGTCGCTGTTCAGCCATGGCAAGATTGTAATAAACCTCGGCATCCGCCATCTCGCCAACTGCGGCCTTGCGGCATAACTTCACCCCGTTTCTGTCCCCCATATAAACACGCGACAGACCATAAAACGAGGTATAGCGGCTCTGATAGACATCATCCAGTTCTGCACTGCCATCGGCGGTACGAAAAAACAGCAATGCACCTTCATAATCGCTGCAGTTAAAACAGCGCAAACCCTTCTTGAAGTCATCACGCAAATGGACCCGGTTGATGGTTCCCGGTGAAACAAATCGGTCTCCCATATCGCCCTCCCGTGAGCAGATACCCCGATTGACATGGATGCAGCTTGAATAAACAACGCACAAACCACACACTACCCCTCAACCAGTATGGAGATTATAGCGTTTACATCAAAACGCAAGCCAAACCTGTTGACGCTGTTGCAGTATTACCGCACGATTGGATTCTCTATCGCTTTTATTGCCAATTTTCTGACGCAGATATATACCGGAATGAATATCCTGTTCGCCAGCGCTGAAGCCCACCCCCTGATAAAAACGGGTGGATTGGCTGACGTGGCGGGCAGTCTGCCCCGGGCTATCCGCCACCTGCGCCACGACATCCGCGTTGTCATACCGGCCTACCAGTCTGTGCTGAAACAGCCGGAAAAATTTACCCTTGTTGCGCACCTTGTGCTTGAGGGCGTCACACAGCCGGTGCGTATCCTTATCGGGCGCCTGCCGGGCAGTACAGTCACCCTGTACCTGGTCGACTCACCGCAACACTTCGATCGACCGGGTGACCCCTACACTATAAAATCGGGCGCTGCCTGGCCGGACAATGCGGAACGCTTCACCACCTTCTGCCGTGCCATCGAGGCATTATCACTGGACGCGGCCGGCCTCGACTGGCAACCCGATATCGTGCACTGCAATGACTGGCAAACCGGACTGGTACCAGCGCTGCTGGCACGCCACCTGCCACGACCGGCCAACCTGTTCACCATTCACAATCTCGCCTACCAGGGTCTGCATGACTGGAAGGCATTCAAAAAGCTGGAACTGCCTGCTGATCTCTGGTCAACGGAGGCCATGGAATTTCACAACCAGTTTTCCTTTATCAAGGGCGGCCTGGTATTCGCTGACTGGATCACCACGGTCAGCCCAACCTATGCGCAGGAAATTCAGACCAGCGAATTCGGCTGCGGACTTGAAGGACTCATCAGTCACCGCACTGACACGCTGACCGGCATCATCAATGGCGTGGACTACAATGTATGGAATCCGGGACGTGACCTGCAGATACCGGTGACGTTCAATGCCCGCTCGCTGAGCCACAAGATCGAGAACAAGCGGGCGTTGCAGGAGCATTTCGGTTTGCCGGTTGACGAAGGTATTCCGCTGTTTGCGACCATCAGCCGGTTGGTAGAACAAAAAGGCATCGACCTGATCCTGGACATTGTGCCGCAACTGGTAAAACACAACGCACAACTGATCGTGCTCGGCAGTGGCGATGAAAAGATCGAGGCAGACATTCGCACCACAGTAAAAGCACATCCTGAAAATATCGCCACATACATCGGTTATGACGAATCACTGTCACACCACATCGAGGCCGGCGCCGACATGTTTTTGATGCCCTCGCGTTTTGAACCCTGTGGCCTGAACCAGATATACAGCCTGCGTTATGGCACGGTACCCATCGTGCGCCACACCGGCGGACTTGCCGACACGGTAACCGACACTACCCCGGAAACACTGCAAACAAAAACCGCCACCGGCTTCAGCTTCGATGCCGCCACTTCAGATGCCCTGCTTGCAAGCGTCGAGCGCGCACTGCTCTATTACCGTCAACCGGATATCTGGCAACAACTGGTATGCACCGGTATGAGACAGGATTTCAGCTGGAAGCGCAGTGCGCAACTCTATATAAAACTCTATGAAACCATTATTGCCCGCCGCGCTGGCGAACCGATCGCGGAATCTGCCTGAAACTGCAGTCTTGAATTCACCCCCCTCAGGGGGATGCTGGGGAGAGCGAAGCGAGGGGCCGGGGCTGTTATAAAAATCAACAGCTTTTTTTATGCCCCTCATCCTGATCTTCTCAGCTTTGGCTTCCTGCGTCACCTGAAGCGCCTACTGTTGCTGCTCTACCGCCCCCCCCTACCGACCATCAAAGATACGGCGACAGCAGTTCAGCCATCAACCGGATGTGTTCATCACCGTCATTCAAACAGGGAATGTAACGATACTGTTCACCACCGGCATCCATGAAGATCTTGCGATTCTCCTGGTCCAGCTCCTCAATGGTCTCCAGGCAATCGGCACTGAAAGCGGGGCTGATAATGGCAACATCATTGACCCCCTGCCCCGGCAGTGATGCCAGCGTCGCATCAGTATATGGCTGCAGCCATTCGGCCTTGCCAAAGCGTGACTGAAACGTGGTGACGTATTCCTCCTCACCCAGACCCAGCTGCTCGACCACCAGTCGCGTGGTCTTCTGACAGTGGCAATGATAGGGGTCGCCAAGCATCAGGTTGCGCTTCGGCATGCCGTGATAGGACAGCACCAGCTTTTGCGGCTTGCCATATTCATCAAAGTGCTTGCGGATACTGTTCGCCAGCGCCTCGATATACAGCGGGTGATCATGGTAGCTGTTAATGAAATGTAACTCGGGGACCCAGCGCCACTGCTTGAGCTCGTCGGCAACCGCGTCAAAGGTCGAACCGGTTGTCGGCCCGGCATACTGCGGATACAGCGGTAACACCACCACCCGGTGTATGCCCTGCTGCTGAAATGCCCGCAAGGATTCGGTAATCGACGGCCTGCCGTAACGCATGGCCAACTGCAGCTCGAAGTCCTGCCGGCCACTGTCACGCAAGGCCTGTTGCAGGCGCTCACGTTGACGCTTGCCGATCGCCATCAGCGGCGAACCGTCTTCTGTCCAGATGCTTTTATAGAGCCTTGCGGATTTGGCAGGCCGTACCCGTAAAATAATTCCGTGCAGAATCACCATCCAGACCAGCCTGGGGATTTCAACCACACGCGGGTCCGACAGGAATTCATTCAGGTAGCGCCTTACCGAAGCGGTATCAGGCTCATCCGGCGTCCCCAGATTGGTAATCAGGATTCCGATCCTGTTGTTTTTCTTTTCGTGGGCCTGTTCTGTTAGCGCGGTAAATCGATTCAAGATAGTTCCCCGGTCAGATTTAGATTACGGCAACGGCAGAAACCACTGTTGCCGACAGTACCGGTATCATACAAGTAACCCGGTCAGACACAATCCACCCCGATGCCTTCATACGCCCGACAGGAACTTCCAGGCTCGGCCGCAAGCGGCGAACCATCAGTGGGCATCGGCTATCACCTGTATCGATACCCAACAGGGTTGGCTCACTGCTGTCCCACTTAACAAATACGAATGCAGCTTATATGCTCCTGTTTCAGTGGCTTTATGATGTTGAACTATGTATGGACATGAATACCAGCAACAACAATACAAACAGATTATTCCCTCTCCTGCAGGGAGAGGAGGTATAATTACAGACGGTAGCTTTTATTTTATCCCCTCTCCCCAACCCTCTCCCGGAGGGAGAGGGAGTAAGTGGGACAGCAGTGAGGCGGCAGCCTTTTATTTTATCCCCGGCACCTCCGCAAGAAGGTGTAGAAAATAGACGCCCCTCAACCGCGTTACACTCAGGGATGATCCCCGTACGGGTTTGTGGTCGATGCTTTTGCTTCGTCTGCATCCCTGATAAACATCACTACGCCATTTCCAATGGTAACCATTACTGGTATAGACCCGGGCATTTTATACAGCCAGTCAGCCCCATCACGGGATGTCGGGTTCCCGCAGGCTTCCAGCAGCTGCTCCTCAGTATTGCCTTGTGAAACAATATCGCCATGACATTCCAGGGACCCGGCATATGTAACAAGTGGTGCGGCTGAAATTGAAATGGCAACCAGGATTGAACGGTAGTTCGGATTCATATTTTCCTCCTGCTATATTGGAAAGTGTAAAAGACTGCTTCACCCTCTAGAAATGTATCCGGCCGCCTATTTTACCTCACTTCATTATTATCCTTAAGCCTTTGATACCGACAGACCGGGCAATACATTCGCAATCACTGCATCCACTTGAACAGTGCCAACGGGGCTGCCGGGATGGCGTAGAAGCGAAAATCCCAGCGCGTGCCGGGTATGTTGTCTGGCCGGTGCACAGAATACATTGCCTCCACACCAAAACGCACCGGCACCTTGCCGATGTTGATGGTCTTGTTGATACCAAAACCCACGGGCACGGTAAACCGGTCGCCACCACTCTGTTCCCAGTCAGCAATGATATTTGGCCGAAAAAATATTTATTTCATGTTGTGCTCTTTCTTGAACGTCTTGATCATGTCCGCCTGCGCCGCCTCGGCAGGATTCCAGCGGCCCGCCTTGATGAAATCACTGATCGGATCAGGAACTGACCCTTTAGCAGGCGGTTTGGGGGGTGCTTTTGGACCAGCGACCGACCAGGCATGGTCGGGGGAAACGGTCATGCGCACGTTGATGTTGTCTTTGGTGATGTTCCAGACCATGTTGTCCGTCGCCAGAGACAGCGGGCCGTCGTATGTGTCTCTAACACCTGCAAAGACATCATAACGGGTGTTCTCGTCGTTGAAGAAATGGTAACCAATGGCATGGCGTGGCTTGACGGTGCTCATCACCTTGCCGAATGCCTGGGGTGAGGTATGAATCTGGGTACCCACACCCAACGCCTGCCCCGGTGACTGGCCATAGAGCTTCACCAGGTCTTCAGGTGTCAGGAAGACCTCGTGAATGGCGATATCGGCATCGGTGGCGTGTTTGATGTACCACTTGTTGGGAAAGGTATCGCCACCAATAACAATCTTCAGCCCGGCATATTCGAGGATAAAGCTCACCGGCCCGTCACCGGCATGGATGGCCGGGATGGAACGAATAGTCACGCCGTTCTCTTTATAAACGACCGCATTCTCGGCCTTGTAGTCGAACTCCTCGACAGTGATCTTGCCGGGCTCTGGGCTGAGAACAAAGTTTCTCGTGGCCGCATCCCAGTTGAAGGACTTGAGGAAATGATCAACCGCATATTTAGTGCCCATCTCGGGTGTCTCACCACTCGGCCCCCAAATCCTCAACGGGCCGGTACGTCCCGCTGTCCAGCCACCCGCCCACAGTGTTGATAAATCACCCCAGTGATCGGTGTGCAGATGGGTGAGGAAGACTTTGTTCAGAAAATCATAGGGGATCATCAGCGCGGCCACGTTGACCATGGAGCCGGTGCCAATGTCGAACAGGAACTTGTCGCCGTTACCGAGTTCAACGAGCCAACAGGTCGCCGCCTGGGAGCGTCGGGCTGCCGGCAGGCCGGTACCGCAGGCAAACAGCCGGATCTCGTCTTTTGCAAGATCCTCGGTGCCCGGGTAGTAGACATAGCGGTCGGGCGCGGTGCCATTCGGATCGGTCACCTTGCCACCGGCAGCGTGGGCTAATGAGGCAACCAGCACCAGGAGTATGGGGAATATCAGATTGTGCATTACAGGCTTCATCGGGTTTCTCCCTGAGTCCAGATAGCAGCACTTGCTGCCGGTAAGGCATGGATCGAAGCAGTGAGCTTCTCAGTCCCGAGCGTCTCACAGAACCATACTTTTTCGTATGGTACTCCATACTGATGAGTATTGTATAGTGCCTGACCATAATTTATGATCAGACGACTGGCGACCACAATTGAGAGTAATCATGACAAGTAGAAATGCCCGCGAGGATGCCGCTCGCAACGGTACTGTCCCGGCGCGTCTCAGCCGTGAGGAATGGCTTGCCCGTGCCCTGGAAGTATTAGGCAAGAATGG
>CAJQPV010000237.1 GCA_905480305.1 uncultured Gammaproteobacteria bacterium
CCGGAAGTCAAACGGGTCTTCGGCAAGATGGGCCGTGCCGAAACAGCCACCGACCCGGCACCACTGACCATGGTCGAAACCACCATTCAGCTAAAACCGCGCGAGCAGTGGCGCGAGGGAATGACGCTTGAGAAGCTCAAGCAGGAACTCAATAGCCGGGTAACGTTGCCGGGCATTTCCAATACCTGGGTGATGCCGATCAAGAACCGCATCGACATGCTCGCCACCGGCATCAAGACCCCGGTCGGCATCAAGGTAGCGGGCCCTGACCTCGATGAGATCGAGTCGATCGGCAAGCGCATTGAAGAGGTGATTAACAAGGTACCCGGCACGGTATCGGTATATTCCGAGCGCGTCGCCGGTGGCCGCTATGTAATTGTCGACATTGACAGGATTGCCGCCTCACGTTTTGCACTCAACATTGCCGATGTACAGGAAGTGGTGCGCACCGCGCTCGGTGGCATGCGGGTCGCACAAACCGTGGAAGGCCTGGAACGCTACCCGATCAATATTCGCTACCCGCGTGACGTGCGTGACTCGCTGCAGAAACTGCGCAACCTGCCCATCGTTACCCCCGGTGGTGCGCGCATACCACTCACCGAGGTTGCCGACATCCGCATTGAAGACGGTCCCGGCATGATCAAGACGGAAAATGCGCGCCTTAACGGCTGGATTTATATTGATATCGAAGGACGCGACCTCGGCAGCTACGTCACCGAGGCGCAGAAAATCGTACACGAGCAGGTTGAACTGCCAACCGGCTACTCCATCGCCTGGTCCGGTCAGTATGAATACCTGGTACGCGCCAGGAAACAGCTGGCAACCGTATTGCCGGTCACGCTGGCAGTTATCGTGCTGCTGCTGTATCTCAATTTTCGCCGCTTCACCGAGGTAATTATCATCATGGGCACCCTGCCACTGGCGCTGACAGGTGGCTACTGGCTGCTGTATCTGCTCGGTTACAACATGTCGGTGGCGGTTGGCGTCGGCTTCATCGCACTTGCCGGCGTCGCCGTGGAGATCGGCGTTATCATGCTGGTCTATCTCAACCAGGCACTGCAACGCCATACGGAGACTGCCCAACAACAAGGCCGCGCGCTGACAGCTGCTGATATTCGCCAGTCCGTTATCGACGGCGCCCTGTTGCGGGTACGACCTATAATGATGACAGTGGCAGCCATTGTCGCCGGCCTGATGCCGATCATGCTGGGTAGCGGCACCGGCTCCGAGGTGATGCGCCGCATCGCTGCACCAATGGTCGGCGGCATGGCAAGTGCCACCCTGCTGACGCTGGTGGTGATACCAGCGGTGTTTTTAATCTGGAAGCTGCGGGGTGTTAAAGACAGTGAATCGTAGTCATCAACTTACAGGAGCGCCTCGCAGGCGCGACTGTGTTGATTCAGCAGTAATCGCGCCTGCGAGGCGCTCCTGCACCAAAGGGCACCGTTAAGTGACAGAACAACTGACAGATCCTGTCTGCGGCATGGCGGTGACAACCACCAGCGAGCATCACTACGCCCATAAAAACAGCGACTACTATTTCTGTTGCCAGGGCTGCCAGAGCAAATTCGCCGCTGACCCGGAACACTACCTCAACCCGCCGCCAGCAACCGCAGCCAACGATGACCTGGCACACATCTGCCCGATGTGCCCGGAGGTGCGGCAACAGGGTCCGGGCGCCTGTCCGGGTTGCGGCATGGCGCTGGAACCCGAAACCCTGCAGGCACCGGTGACGCGCAGCGAGTACACCTGTCCCATGCATCCGGAAATCGTGCAGGACACACCCGGCAACTGCCCGAAGTGCGGCATGGCACTGGAACCGCGCAGCATCGTTGTCGAGGAAAAAAATGCCGAGCTCATCGATATGAGCCGGCGCTTTTGGGGCTCGACCCTGCTGGCCTTGCCGGTATTTATTCTCGCCATGCTGGCCGACATGGCACCCGGCCTGTTACCGGAGCGTCTGTCCATGCAAACGCTGCAATGGGTTGAATTCCTGCTGGCCACACCCGTGGTGCTGTGGGGTGGCTGGCCGTTCTTCGTACGTGGCTGGCAATCGCTGCTCAGCTGGAATCTCAACATGTTCACCCTGATTGCACTGGGTGTCTCCGTCGCCTGGAGCTATAGCGTCGTTGCCTTGCTGCTGCCGGGTATTTTTCCGCCGCTGATGCAACACGCCGATGGCACGGTGGCTGTTTATTTCGAAGCGGCCGCTGTCATTATTGCCCTGGTATTACTGGGGCAGGTGCTGGAGTTGCGCGCCCGTAGCCAGACCAATACCGCGATCAAACTGTTACTGGGGCTCAGCCCGAAACAGGCGCGCATCCAGCGCGCCGATGGGCACGAGGAAGATATCCCGCTGGCGCAGGTGCAGGCCGGCGATCTGCTACGGGTACGCCCGGGTGAAAAAATTCCGGCAGACGGAGTCGTCACAGACGGCAACAGTGCGGTGGATGAATCCATGGTGACCGGCGAGCCACTGCCGGTCGAAAAGACCACCGGCGAGACCCTCATCGGCGCAACCGTGAACGGTACCGGCAGCCTGTTAATGCGCGCAGAAAAGGTCGGTAACGACACGCTGCTGTCACAAATTGTTCGCATGGTCAGTGCGGCACAGCGCTCGCGCGCACCGATTCAAAAGCTTGCCGATGTGGTGGCCGGTTATTTTGTACCTGCCGTTGTCGGCATCGCAGTGATCGCGTTTATTGCCTGGAATTTATGGGGGCCGGAACCGCGCCTGGCACATGCCGTCGTCAACGCGGTGGCCGTTTTAATCATTGCCTGTCCCTGTGCCCTGGGTCTGGCCACACCCATGTCCATCATGGTCGGCACCGGCCGCGGCGCCACCCTGGGGGTACTTGTCAAAAATGCCGAGGCACTGGAAATCATGGAGCAGGTAGACACGCTGGTGGTCGACAAGACCGGCACCCTGACCGAGGGCAAACCCGTGCTGGTCTCCGTACAAGCCGCCAATGGCTTTGCAGAAAATGAAATACTGCAACTGGCAGCCAGCCTGGAACGTGCCAGCGAACACCCGCTCGCCGGGGCAATTATCAGTGGCGCAGAACTACGCGGCCTGATCCCGGGTCCGGTCAATGCATTCGCATCGATAACCGGCAAGGGAATCAGCGGCGAGGTCGACGGGCATGCGATTGCCCTTGGCAACGGCAAACTGCTGGCTGAACTCGGTATCGACACGGGTGAGTTGTCACAGCAGGCAGAGGCCGGACGGATAGCAGGCCAGACAGTGATGTTTGTCGCCGTCGATGGCCGCGCAGCGGGCAGCATCAGCGTTGCAGACCCTATCAAGGATTCAACGCCGACAGCAATTCGTGATCTGCATGCCGAAGGTGTGCAGCTGGTGATGCTCACCGGAGACAACCGCACGACCGCGCAGGCAGTTGCTGATCAACTCGATATTGACCGCGTGGAAGCCGGGGTGCTGCCGGACCAAAAGGCGGAGATTGTCCGGCAACTGCAGGCCGAAGGGCATATCGTCGCCATGGCCGGGGACGGCATCAACGACGCACCGGCACTGGCGCAGGCGCATGTCGGCATCGCCATGGGCACCGGTACCGATGTCGCCATGGAAAGTGCGGGCATCACCCTGGTGAAGGGAGACTTGCGCGGCATCGTGCGCGCGCGACGCCTGAGCCGTGCAGTGATGCGTAATATCCGGCAAAATTTATTCTTCGCCTTTATCTATAATTCACTGGGTGTGCC
>CAJQPV010000238.1 GCA_905480305.1 uncultured Gammaproteobacteria bacterium
GCAGACCGATCAGCAGTTCCCAACCCTTGGAAGTCAGGATGAAGGCATTAAAACCAATCCCGACGGCTCGATGGATATTTACTTTTCTCCCACAGCCCCGAAAGGCATGGAAGGCAACTGGCTGCAGACCATTCCAGGAAAGAGCTGGTTCATTGCCCTGCGTATCTATGGACCCGAACAGCCCTGGATAGACCAGAGCTGGAAGCCGGGTGAGATTGAGCTGGTTAAGTAACCACTAAACGGCATGAGCCGCAGGAGAAGGTCGATTGACCTTCTCCTGGGTAGAACAGGAGCAAAACATGAAACTGGTAAAAGCGAAAACGGCGGCGAGGATATTGGTGCTAATGCTGTCGTGTGGTGTAGGGATGCTGGCGACGCCGCCGGCACAAGCCGACGAGGGCGGCACGAGCTTTTGGCTGCCGGGGCAATTCGGAAGCTTGAACGCGGCGCCCGGCGATACCGGCTGGTCCTTGCCGCTGATTTATTTCCACGCGTCAACAGATGCTGGTGGCGACGTTGAATTTCCCGACGACGGCAGGATCACACTGGGTCTGGACGTTACTTCAGACCTGTTGCTGTTCGTCCCGACCTACGTATTCACGAAGCCGGTCTGGGGAGGGCAGGCGACGCTCAGTATGGCCGGTGTCTATGGCCGGGCAGACGTGTCGGTTGACGCGACCCTGACAGGACCTGGTGGTGACGTTCTCACGGGAAGTGAGAGCGATTCTCTGACTGCTTTTGGCGATCTCTTTCCGTCCTTTTCGGTCAAGTGGAACAAGGGCGTACACAACTCCATGGTCTACGCAATGGCCGGCGTCCCGGTCGGCAGTTACGAGGTTGAACGGCTGGTTAACCTTGGCACCAATCACTGGTCGGCAGACATCGGTGGTGGCTATACCTATATGAACCCGGACACTGGCCGCGAGTTCTCCGCGACAGCAGGTATTACGTACAACTTCGAGAACCCGGACACCAATTATCAAAATGGGCTTGATGCCCACCTCGATTGGGGGCTGTCGCAATTTGTATCCGAGCAAACGCATGTTGGACTGGTCGGCTATTTCTTCTACCAGATCACGGGTGACAGTGGTTCGGGTGCGGTGCTTGGCGATTTCAAGTCGCGCGTCAACGGCGTAGGACCGCAAGTCGGACACATTTTTGAAATGCGCGGCGGACAGGCGTACTTCAATGCAAAAGGTTACTGGGAATTCGACTCAAAGTACCGCACATCCGGTTGGAATGGATGGCTCACATTGGTAATACCGTTTTAATCAGGAGATCAGCATGAAAATGAACACTCTCGCCCGGTCAGCACTCGGCTGTCTATTGGCAGCGAGTATCGCTGTACCAACCTTGGCGTTGGGCGCCGACTCTTCCGCTGAGACTGCTGCGCAGACGCAAAACCTGTTTGAGAATGCCGGCAAGAAACAAACCAACGAGGATTTCAAACCGGCACCGGATAAGATCAAGACCAATTTCGGCACATTGAAGTTTGATCTCGAGGCGTATCCCACCGAAGAAACGACTCAAAAGATTTACGATGAGATGGACTTGCAGCGTGCCACGCAAGCCTACATGGACTTTTTACCGGCGCTGTCTGTGCACGGCATCATCAAGGGTCAGATTCGGGATTTCGGATTTAAGACCTCATCAGATATAGGCGTGCACCCAAGTCCCGGGCTGACACCCACTGAGCTTTACCTGACGGGTAACAACAGCACGGTATACGCGGTTGCGTCAATCGACCTGAAGGTAGACGGCCCCACAGTGGTAGAAGCTCCGCCGGGTATGTTAGGCACCGTGAATGATGCCGCCTTTAAATTCCTGACCGATATTGGTGTTGTCGGGCCTGACAAAGGTAAAGGCGGCAAGTTCCTGTTTCTGCCTCCAGGTTTTGAAGGCAAAATCCCTGATGGCTTTTTTGTGGTCAAGTCACCGAGCTACCGACTCTGGGCGATGATGCGCGGCTGGGGTGATGTCGGTGTCGGCGATAAAGCGACCGAATGGTTTAAACAAAACCTGAAAGTATACCCGCTCGCAACTGGACCTCGTCAGGGTAAGTACACGAACACGGCAGGTACCGGTCTCAATTCGTTGGCTGCGGAAGATGGTTCTGCGTTTTCAATGCTGAATGAGATTATTCAATACGAACCCAAAGAATTATTTGGTCCCGAACAGTTGGGCCGCCTGGCGACACTGGGCATTATTCAAGGAAAACCATTTAATCCGGATGAGCGCATGAAGCGTATTCTGGATCAGGGTGCCAAACAGGGCGCAGCCATGTCACGCGCGATTGTGTTTGCCTCGCGCGATCCGGATATCCGATACTGGCCGGAACGTCATTGGGAAAAAATGTTCCTGCACAATACGACGTTTGAACGTAATGGTGTGGCCGATATTGATGCACGCACCTTGTGGCATTACGCCGCTATCGTAGTTTCTCCTGCCCTGATCTCTACCACGCCGGGTGCGGGTACTGCATATCTTACCGCCATTCGTGATAACAAAGGCGCGTATCTTGATGGCAGAAAAACCTACAAATTACGTGTTGGAGCCAACCCGCCAGTTAAAAATTTCTGGGCGGTAACAGCTTACGATCCCACTACCCGCAGCCTGCTGGATCCCGGGAAAAACAAGAACGTTTCGATAGGCAGTCGTGAA
>CAJQPV010000239.1 GCA_905480305.1 uncultured Gammaproteobacteria bacterium
TATTTATGCGGTTGCAAACACAGTAATGACAAGCCGTTTTGTGACGGCTCGCATAACAAGCTCTGACAAAGCGGCAATCAGAAACCATTCGCACCTGCAGGAACGCCTTGCAGGTGCGAAGGTTTTGGGGAGCCTCACTGACCCCAACCACATCGCGGGCACGGCCCGCTCCTGCCTAAGTCGAAACACCCGTAGGAGCGGACCGTGTCCGCGATTAATAAAAAAAACGGGCGCCGAAGCGCCCGTCTCTATTCCAGCAGTTAACCTGTTTCTACAGGTTATAACCCGTCTCATCATGCAGCACGATGTCCAGACCCTGGGTCTCTTCATCCTCTGTCACACGCAGACCAACTACAACATCAATGATCTTGAGGATGATCCAGGTAGCAACTGCACAATAGCCAAAAGTCGCAGCTACACCAATAAACTGCACCCATACCTGGCCACCGGTAGTCATACCGTCTGCAAGGCCAACACCACCGAGGGTACCGACAAACAGGCCGGCACACAGGGTACCGAGTACGCCGCCGACACCATGCACCGGGAACACATCAAGAGAGTCATCGATTTTCAGGGTACGTTTGATAAAGGCTGTTGCGACGTAACACACGACACCGGCAGCCAGACCGATAATCACGGCAGCCATTGGACCAACATAGCCGGACGCCGGGGTGATGGTGCCAAGACCTGCCACCATACCGGTTACAATACCCAGCACACTCGGCTTGCCGTGGCGCACCCATTCCATGAACATCCACGCCAGCGATCCGGCTGCCGCACCAATATGCGTCACCAGCATTGCCATACCGGCATCGCCATTAGCCGCAAGCGCACTGCCGGCATTAAAGCCAAACCAGCCAACCCACAGCATCGCGGCACCGGCAACCGTCATGGTCAGGTTATGCGGCGGCATCGCTGTATGACCAAAACCCTTGCGATTACCCAGCACCAGCGCCGCCACGATAGCAGCCACACCGGCATTCACATGCACCACGGTACCACCGGCAAAGTCCAGCAGGCCCATGTCGCTCAACCAGCCACCGCCCCACACCCAGTGACAAACCGGCAGATACACCACAGTCAACCAGATGCCGGAAAACCACAGCATGGCAGAGAACTTCATGCGCTCCGCGAATCCACCCACAATCAGTGCCGGGGTAATAATCGCAAACGTCATCTGGAACATCACGAACACGGTCTCGGGAATGGTGCCACTGAGACTGTCACGAGTGACGCTGGACATAAACCAGTCGATGCTGCCAATCCATTTGTTCATGGAACCGCCGTCACCAAACGCCAGGCCATAGCCATAGGCAAACCAGAGGATGGAAGCCATGCTGGTAATGGCAAAACACTGCATCAGAACCGACAGTACATTCTTGCTGCGTACCAGTCCGGCGTAGAACAGTGCCAGACCGGGGATGGTCATAAACAGTACCAGCGCGGTGGATGTCAGGATCCATGCCGTGTCGGCGCCATTCAGTTCATCAGCCATAACAATGGATGGCAACACACTCATCAGGGTAGTCAGCAATACAGCCGAAACTCCCTTCGAATTCAGAAGGCTCATTTTATTCTCCCACGCTATTTTTTATTTAACAGGTATTAAAGTGCTTCCGGTCCGGTCTCGCCGGTTCGGATACGGATGGTCTGTTCAAGAGTTGAAACAAATATCTTGCCATCGCCGATCTTGCCGGTGTTGGCAGCATTTGCAATGGCATCAATGACCTTGTCAGCCATGTCGGCGGGAATGCCAATCTCGATTTTTACCTTGGGCAGAAAATCCACGACATACTCGGCACCACGATACAGTTCGGTGTGTCCTTTCTGGCGGCCAAAACCTTTCACCTCGGTGACGGTAATACCCTGCACCCCGATTTCGTGCAGCGCGTCGCGCACATCCTCCAGTTTGAAGGGTTTAATTATTGCTGTAATTAATTTCATGTATTCCTCCGGTTATGCGTGTATGCGTAGATCCCTGATCCGCTGGGGATGATAGCAAAGGCAGCACCAAAATAGTGCCGCCGATTATTCGACAAAACAAATCGCGGACACGGTCCGCGATTTACACATAGAAAACGGGCGCCGAAGCGCCCGTCTTGTACTACCTTACTGTTTTATGTGGAAATTACTTGCCAGAACCCTGCGAACCCACAAATTCCGGGTACGCTTCGAGGCCACATTCAGACAAGTCGACACCAGCATATTCCTCTTCCTCGCTGACGCGAATGCCAATGACCAACTTGATGATGCCCCAGGTAACCAGACTGGCAACTAAAGTCCATGCAAAGATCACACCCAGCCCCGTCAACTGCGCAACAAGTGTTGCATCAGGGTTGGAGAACACCACTGCAATCAGGCCCCACATACCGACCACACCGTGGACGGAGATGGCACCAACCGGATCATCAAGCTTGAGCTTGTCGAGTGTGATGATGGAGAACACCACGATCACACCACCGACTGCACCAATAACAGTAGCCAGCAACGGTGTCGGAGTCAGCGGTTCAGCGGTTATCGCAACCAGACCAGCCAGGGCACCGTTCAAGGCCATGGTGAGATCTGTTTTGCCAAACAGCAAACGGGCAGCCAGCATCGCGGCAACCACACCACCGGCCGCAGCCATGTTGGTATTAACAAATACCAGCGCTACAGCATTGGCCTCTGCCACGTTGGAGATAACCAGCTCGGAACCACCATTGAAGCCGAACCAGCCCATCCACAGGATGAAGGTACCCAGTGTCGCCAGCGGCATGTTACAACCCGGAATCGCGCTGATCGTGCCATCCGAGCGATACTTGCCCTTACGAGCACCGAGCAACAGCACACCGGCAAATGCCGCAGTCGCACCACACAGATGCACCACACCTGAACCGGCAAAGTCGAGGAAACCCAGCGCGTCAAGACCACCGCCACCCCACTTCCAGTAACCCTGCAGCGGGTAGATGAAACCGGTCATCACAACTGCAAACACCAGGAATGCCCACAGTTTCATGCGTTCGGCAACAGCACCGGACACAATCGACATGGCAGTTGCCACGAACACGACCTGGAAAAAGAAGTCAGACAGACCGGAGTAGTAGGTATCACCGCCACTGGCAATCACTTCAGCCGCAGTGTTATCACTGCTGCCAAGGATACTGCCAATACCAGGCCACCATGCATTCACGGCTTCAGCCGGATACATAATGCTGTAGCCGTACAGCATGTACATAATGCTGGCGACGGCAAACAGGGAGATATTTTTGGTCAGGATTTCGGCGGTGTTTTTCGCACGCACCATGCCGGCCTCGAGCATTGAAAAGCCCGCGGCCATCCACATTACAAGCACGCCGGATACCAGAAAGTAAAAGGTATCGAGTGCATAACTTAGTTCAGTAACTGCATCCACAATTTAATCCTCCGTCTGTCAGATCAGAGTGCTTCCGGACCGGATTCACCGGTTCGGATACGCACTGTCTGTTCAAGACTGGAGACGAAAATCTTACCGTCGCCGATCTTGCCTGTGTTTGCAGCCCTGGAAATTGCTTCAATGACCTTGTCGACCATATCAGCTGCCACGGCTGCCTCGAGTTTTACCTTGGGCAGAAAATCAACTACATATTCCGCACCACGATAAAGTTCCGTATGACCCTTCTGACGTCCGAAGCCTTTTACCTCGGTGACGGTAATGCCTTGCACACCGATCTCCGAAAGGCTCTCACGAACATCATCGAGCTTGAACGGCTTGATGATTGCTGTAACCATTTTCATGAGTATTACTCCTTG
>CAJQPV010000240.1 GCA_905480305.1 uncultured Gammaproteobacteria bacterium
AGCGCCACGGCAGCGCTGGACTACCTGCGCGACCTGCAGCATTTCGTCTACCTGCAACTTGAGGGGGAACTGCTATGGTCCTCCAGTATGCCGTGCGTGGTCGCGGGTGGAGACAGTATCCCTATCGCCCGTTATGGCAGCTCCAACATCGGCACCATGAAGACCGTTTACCGGCGCGGGCTTGGCTACCGTTACGGGCGCACCATGCAGGTTATCGCCGGGGTGCACTACAATTATTCATTCTCCAGGGATTTCTGGCGCGCGTTTCAGCAGATTGAGCGAGACTCAGCCCCCTTGCAGGCGTTTATATCCGAAAAATACTTCGCACTGATCCGCAATTTACAGCGCTTTGGCTGGCTGGTGCCGTACCTGTTCGGTGCCTCCCCCGCTATCTGCAAATCATTTCTCGCCGGCAAGCAAACCACCTTGCAGGCATTCAACGAGAACACCTATTACAGCCCGCACGCGACCTCACTGCGCATGTGTGACATCGGCTACCAGAACAGCCTGGAGAACGAGGTGGGCTTCAAGGCCAGCTACGACAACCTCGATACCTATGTCAGCAGCCTCGGCAGGGCGATCGAGACACCGTCATCACGTTTCGAGGAAATCGGTGTCAAGGTCGATGGCAGTTACCGTCAGTTAAATGCCAACATGCTGCAAATTGAGAACGAGTATTACAGTTCCGTGCGCCCCAAACAGGTGCCGGAAGTCAACGAAAAACCGACGCTGGCATTACGGCGGCGCGGCGTACGCTACGTCGAGCTGCGTTCACTGGATATCAATATTTTTGATCCGCAGGGCATTAGCGAAACCCAATGCCGTTTTATCGAGACCTTTATGGCCTTTTGCCTGTTGCATGACAGCCCGGTCATCAGCCCGCAGGAACGCAACGAGATCGACTATAACCTTGATGCAGTAGCCTACCGTGGTCGCGAACCCGGCCTGCAGCTGCAACACAATGGCGACACACTGCCGCTGCAACAGTGGGCTGGCGAATTATGCAACGCAATGGAAATTTTTGCCGACAGCTTCGACGACAATGCAGCACACAGCAAGTACAGAGACGCCCTGCAACAGCAACAGGCCGCCGTAGCGGACCCGGAAAAAACGCTCTCGGCACAGGTACTGGCCGGCATGTGCGAACACAACGAAGGCTATTTTCACTATGCCCAGCGCATGTCAAAGCAACATCAACAGTATTTTCTGAGCATGAAACATGACGCGGCACAGTTTGATGCCTTCAAGCGCAGCGTCAGAGAGTCACTGGACAAGCAACATGCCATTGAAGCAGAGGAGCATGAGTCTTTTGATGATTTCCTGAAAAATTATTACGCGCAGACGCTTTAGACAAGACAGCCAGGGCTGATCGCAGACTAACATTCGCACCCACGCCAAGCACCTACCCTGCCAGCACAAACCCCACACCGGCCAGATAAAACCCGGCTGGATACAACCAGCGTTGCGGCTTGTCGTGCAGATAGTCCAGCAGCAAGGAAAGAATCACGCCCATGATCATATACAGGGGAACCACCTGCACAGAGGTAAAGTGGCGCATATCATCCGGCAGGTAATAAAAATAAAACGTGCCATAAAACAACAGAAAAAACCCGTTCGCCAGTATTTCCAGCAGCGGACCGTCAAACCCCGAGGCCAGCCCTTTCAGCCAGCGTGGCCGGATAACGATATCCTTCTCATGCAGCACAAGGTGCACGAAATACACGTAATAGCCATACACCGGCCAGATAATAAAATTCAGCGCCGAGGTATAACCCTCGTGAATCGCCCACACCCGGTATTGCCAGAGCGGTTCTCCGGTCACAAGGTAATAGAGTTTGCCGAGATATACTTCGCAAACAATCGCCACCAGGAAGGCAACTGCCATTGATAGTGACAACTGGTAAACATTGATACGCACCCAGCGACGCAACAGCAACGAACCGAGCAGATAAAACAGCAAGGCACCAAACAGGGCGCCAGACAGCCCCTGCAGGATCAGTATTGCCGCTTGCGGATGCAACATCTAGATATGGGAAACCAGCTTTGCCCCGGGCACCTGCTGCTGGATAGCACCGGCAATTTCCAGACGAACACCCTGAATCGAACGGATCGACACCCACAGGAGATTCAGTTTTAGATTGAATTCGGCAAACACCACGACATGACTAAAATGCGTCAGCACGATATGCATATCCTGAATAGTGTCATCGATAATATGTTTTGGCTTGTCGCGCAGGCCGGGAATCAACATCATGAAATCACACAACGGCTTGCCGTGTTCGTCATGCGAAGGCGCACGCTTACGCAGTGGTTCTGCACTGGTGTCGAACTTTACAGAAAGTCTTGGCAATGTCATGAATGTGGCCGCTGTTACTTCATCGGCCATGATAGTCGAAATTCGTCGCTACGGCATCCGCGAGCAACACGGGAGCTTGCTATACAGGAAAATGACCAGGCAGGCGGTATATTGCGGGCGAATGCCGCTGTTTGGCTAATCGCGGACGGGGTCCGCTCCTACAGGTGCTTCTCACTGCTGTCCCACTTAATAATTGCGTAGGCACGTTGAATACTACTATTTCAGTAATTTTATGATGTTGAGTTATGTATGGACATAAATACCCGTTACAACAATACAGAAAGAACATCCCCTCTCCCACAGGGACGCCTACAGGGATGTAGGCGGTAGAGCGCCAACAGTAGGCGCTTTAGGCGACGCAGGAAGCCAAAGCCGAGAGGGAGTAAGCGGGACAGCAGTGGGTGCTTCTATTCACGCAGCAGCGGACCTCGTCCGCGATAGATTTTTTAAAGCGAGCTATTCAGGACTTCAGCGCATCCCGCACGCTTTCCAGCAAAGCGCGTACTTCTGCGGCCAGCTGCTCAACACCCGGCTTGTCGACCAGCCCCAGCACGGCGGCCGGGTCCATAAAGGCAACCGTAACGGAGCCATCCTGCTCTTCACGCAACACCACATTACAGGGCAACAGCAAACCGATATCAGGATCGGCATTGATTGCCTGGTTGGCCAGCTTCGGATTACAGGCACCCAGAATAAGATACGGCCGGCGATCAACATCAAGCTTTTTCTTCAGGGTCGCGGCTACGTCAATTTCGGTGAGCACGCCAAAACCAACCTTCTGCAACTCCTCTACAACCCGGCTTTTGATGTCATCAATATTGCCGGACAGTGAAATATCAAACCCGTACATAATGTCTCTCCTGTGCATCAAGCGGTGAGGCGCATCTGCGCATCACGGTATTTTTCAGCCGTCTTTTCTATAATGTCCGCTGGCAAAGCAGGTCCGGGAGGTGTCTTGTCCCAGTCCAGCGTTTCCAGGTAATCCCGTACAAACTGCTTGTCAAAACTCGCCGGACTGCTTCCCGGCTGATAGGATGCCGCCGGCCAGAAGCGCGACGAATCAGGTGTCAGTACTTCATCTATCAAGACCAGCCGGTCATCACTATCCAGACCAAATTCAAACTTGGTATCTGCGATAATAATGCCGCGCTGCAGCGCATAGGCTGCACAGCTGGTGTAAATTTTCAGGCTGACATCACGCACCTGTTGTGCCAGCGCATCACCCAGCAGCTGGCGGGTTTTTTCGAAATCAATATTCTCATCGTGATCGCCAGCATCTGCCTTGGTTGACGGCGTAAAAACAGCCTCGGGCAACTTGTCTGCCATCTGCAAGCCGGCAGCTAGCTGGATGCCGCAAACCTTCCCGGTTTGCTGATAATCCTTCCAGCCGGAACCTATCAGGTAACCGCGCACGATTGCCTCCACCGGCAGCGCCCTGAGTTTTTTAGCCACAATCGCACGACCTTCGACTTCAGCGCGCTCACGCTCGTCCGGCAACACATCGGCGAGCGTCAGATCAGTCAGGTGGTTGGGGATAATATCCTGCGTTCGACGGAACCAGAAATCAGACACCGCCGTCAACACCACACCCTTACCTGGGATCGGATCAGGCAGCACCACATCAAAGGCAGACAGACGGTCAGTGGCAACCATCAGAAGATAGTCATCACCGACCCCGTAGACATCGCGCACCTTGCCGCGCGCCAGCAGCGGCAGGCTCTTCAGGGTTGATTCATAGAGGGTTTCCAGCATTCCACGCTCCGGCACGGGTAAAGCCCGCATTGTACAACAATAACCTCGCACCGGATTCGCGACAAGCGACACCCGGGCGGATCATGGCTGATCGCCGACTGACTCTGATGCAGCAAAACCATAGCACTCTACCTGCCGGAGACGGGCTGTCCAGGGTCAGGATCCCCTGGACAGCAGCGGCTTGATTATGCGGCACAAAGGCCCCGCCAAATAATAGAAAACCGGCAGAATAATGCTAGAATGGGCTGCTTCCGTTTTCACAACAGCCGAACAGCATCATGAGTGATAAACCTCGCATTGGACTGGTCATGGGCAGCAACAGTGACTGGGATGTCATGCGCCATGCCGCAGATATGCTGGAACAGTTTGGCGTATCTTTTGAATCCCGGGTGGTATCCGCCCACCGTACTCCCGACTTGCTGTTTGAATACGCTGACAGCGCTCGCGAACGCGGACTGGCCTGCATCATCGCCGGTGCCGGCGGTGCCGCACACCTGCCCGGAATGCTGGCTGCCAAGACTACCTTGCCGGTGCTCGGCGTGCCGGTGCCATCACGCTATTTAAAAGGCATGGACTCGCTTTTATCGATTGTGCAGATGCCGAAAGGCGTCCCCGTCGCCACCTTTGCGATTGGCGAGGCAGGATCAGCCAATGCCGCCCTGTATGCCATCGGCATACTTGCCATCACAGATGAAAGCATCGCCAGCCAACTTGAACAATTTCGCAAGGACCAGCAACAGATGGTTCATAACATGGAACTCCCCCCGCAATCATGATCCTTCCTGATTCCAGCCTCGGTGTACTGGGTGGCGGACAGCTGGGCCGCATGTTCACGCTGGCCGCCCACAGAATGGGTTACCGGGTAGTGGTACTCGACCCTGACCCGCACAGCCCCGCCGGCCTGATAGCCGAGCAGCATATCAAGGCTGACTACCGTGACCGCGCCGCCCTGCAGATGCTGGGCGATGAGTGCGCCGCGATTACTACCGAGTTTGAAAATATACCGGCTGAAAGCCTCGAATTCCTCGAGCAATTCGTCCCGGTAAGGCCCGGGACTGACGCGCTGCGCATTGCGCAAAATCGTATCGAGGAAAAAACCTTTATCCAGCAACAGGGACTGGCAACCGCACCGTTTGCCGCCATCTACGAGGCAGCGGATATTGCAGAGGGCATCGCTGCCCTGCAGCCGCCGCTGTTACTCAAAACAGCTTCCATGGGTTATGACGGCAAGGGTCAGCAACAGGTCGGTAACGCGGATGAGGCACGCGAGGCCTTCCTGCAAATGGGCGGCACCCCCTGCGTGCTGGAGGAAATGCTTGAACTGGAGCGCGAGGTATCGGTGGTTCTGGTACGCAATATCGATGGACTGACCGCGGTCTACCCGGCAGGCGAAAACCGCCATGTAAACGGTATTCTCGAGACCACCATTGTGCCATCCGCTGCAGCTGCCAGTATTACCGAGAATGCGCCAAGCACCCCTGCCAGTGTTGGATGTACGCCGGAAAGATACATGGCGTACCAGAGGAAAATGGAAAGAATGAAGTAGGGCAGGATTTTGCGGATGCCGGCTATATTCAGCACCATTAGCATGCAGAAGATGATGGCGACTGCAAGC
>CAJQPV010000241.1 GCA_905480305.1 uncultured Gammaproteobacteria bacterium
CCAGATGATTCACGCAACCATTGATACCGTCAGCGTGGATTTCAAATGTGGAGAAGGTAATTTCTTTCGTGCCAATGGCTCTACCATCGTCGATCCGGGCTTTATGGCCGTCTACCAGGAAGACGTCGACGACAAGAAGGGTGGCAGTGACGAAAGTATTTTGCCGCCGCTGCAAGAGGGTGATGCCTGCATACTGAGTGATGTGCGTGCCGACCAGCATTTCACCGAGCCACCGCCACGGTATTCCGAGGCGAGCCTGGTGAAGGCGCTGGAAGAGTATGGCATTGGCCGTCCCTCCACCTATGCAACCATCATCTCGACATTGCAGGCACGTGAATACGTTACGCTCGAGAAGAAACGCTTTTACCCTACGGATGTCGGTCGTGTGGTGATTGAATTTCTCACCGAGAATTTTACCCCCTATGTAGATTACGATTTTACTGCCGGCCTGGAAGATGAACTGGATGCCGTCTCCCGCGGTGAAAAAGACTGGATACCCGTGATGAACGAATTCTGGAAACCGTTCCAGAAACTTATTGGCAAGGACTACGACCGGCCCTATCCAAAGCCGGTCGAGGAAAAATGCCCGGAATGCGACAAGCAATTACAGATGAGCCTGGGCCGGGGCGGTTTCTTTCTCGGCTGCTCGGGCTACCCGGATTGCAAGTACACGCGTAATGTCGGCGAAGATCAGGGAAGTGCGGCACCGGAAGTCGTTGAAGGCCGTAGTTGCCCGCAGTGTGAATCCGACCTGATTATTCGCTCCGGACGTTACGGCAAGTTCATTGGCTGCAGCAGCTACCCGAACTGCAAGTTCATCGAACCGCTCGAAAAGCCGGAAAATACCGGCGTACAGTGCCCGGAGTGCAAGAAAGGCAGCATCCTCAAACGCAAATCACGGCGTGGCAAGTTGTTCTTTTCCTGTGAACGTTACCCGGACTGTAAATATGCTATCTGGAACCAGCCGCTGGCAGAACCCTGCCCGGACTGTCACTGGCCGATCACCTCGATCAAGACAACCAAACGTTCCGGCACTCAACGTGTATGCCCGCAACAGGACTGTAAATTTGTCGAAGCATGGGACAAACCGCTGCCGGAAATGGAGAAAGCGACAGATTGATCTTGATTTGCACTGCTGAAAATCCATTCATGTCAGATACACCATGAACTGGCGTATACGCGAAGCGGTTCGCCAACTGCACGCCGGCGGTATTATCGCCTACCCGACAGAGACCGTATACGGACTCGGCTGTGATCCGTTCAATGGTGTCGCTGTGTTACAGCTGCTGTCATTGAAGCAACGCACCATGGCACAGGGCGTCATCCTCATCGCCAGCGAGCTGGCACAGCTCGAGCCGTTACTGCTGCCGTTGAAGCCGGCAACCAAAAAACGCATAACCGGCAAGATGCCAACACCGGTGACCTGGATCCTGCCATGCCGTTCTGAAACCCCGGCATGGTTACGTGGCGAGCATGATTCACTTGCGATTCGACTCACCTCACACTCGCTTGCCAATGAACTCTGCCACGCCTGGGGAAGACCGCTGGTTTCCACCAGCGCAAACATCCATGGACGCAAGCCCGCTACCAGCGCCATCCAGGTACACAAGGCATTTAATAATCAACTGGACTGCATCCTGCACGGTGCGCATGGCAATAACACGCCCAGCCAGATTCGCGATGGCCTGACGGGCAAGCTTCTCGGTCGTGGTGCCGGCGCACAGTGACAAGGACACCTGCTACCAATCATGTCTGACAATCATATCGACAACACACATATCGAACAGGTACGTAACTACCTGCTGACTCTGCAGGACACCATCTGTGCTGCACTCGAACAGGCCGATGGCAAACAGCGTTTCCGTGAAGACAGCTGGTCGCGCGATGAAGGTGGTGGCGGCCGCTCCCGCGTCATGGAAAATGGCGCGGTCTTCGAAAAGGCCGGCATCAATTTTTCACATGTTTACGGTGCCCGGCTGCCGCCTTCGGCAACCGCATCGCGACCGGAGCTGGCAGGGCGTTCGTTCCAGGCCATGGGGGTTTCGCTGGTTATTCATCCGCACAATCCCTATGTGCCCACCACACATGCCAATGTACGTTTCTTTGTTGCCGAAAAGCCGGGCGTCGATCCGGTCTGGTGGTTTGGTGGCGGTTTTGACCTGACACCCTACTATGGCTTTACTGAAGATGCTGTCCACTGGCACCGCCTCGCACGTGAAGCCTGCACCCCTTTCGGCGAGCTTGTTTATACGAACTACAAAAAGTGGTGCGACGATTATTTCTACCTCAAGCATCGTGATGAACCGCGTGGTATCGGCGGCCTGTTCTTTGACGATCTCAACGAAAACGGTTTTGAGTACAGCTGCGCCCTGATGATCAGTGTCGGCAACCACTTCCTGCCGGCCTACCTGCCGATCGTCGAACGCCGCAAGGACCTCGACTACGGAGAACAGCAAAAGGAATTTCAACGTTACCGGCGCGGACGCTATGTCGAATTCAACCTGGTCTACGATCGTGGCACCCTGTTTGGCCTGCAATCAGGCGGTCGCACCGAGGCGATCCTGATGTCTTTACCACCGCAGGTCAGCTGGCGCTATGACTGGCACCCCGAGCCCGGTACGCCGGAAGCAGAGCTCTACGAGGTATTCCTCAAGCCCAGGGACTGGCTGGCTGACAGCTAGCTTCAGCTGCACATTTGTAGCAGCTCTGTGTAGTCTGTATAGCAACGCATCGATAGCAACGGGCAGGCAAAAAAAACCCGCCTTTCGGCGGGTTGAAAACGCTTTTCAGCGTCGGAGGAGACCGTGAGCCCTTGTGTGTGCAATGGCTAAAAATACTTTCTGAAATGGGCCCTGATCTTCCTTAATCCCTGCTGGACCCACATCAGAAGACACTGTTGTGTCACTGTCTGATCAGGCTATCGGCGCTCGCACGGGAATCTTTAATGAAACAGCGGCATGTCAGGACAACACCCCGGAATACACATATCTAACTGTGTTTATTGAATATTTTATTATTTACGTGGCAGACGTTGCGCCCGAACAGCCAGCATACACCACGGCAGTTGTTATCCGAGCGTATCCCGATGCGTAGCCCCGAACGGCACGCCGGTATCACCCTGTAATTGTTTTATCACGGCGGCCTCTGCCAGCAATGACTGCAGTTGCTGCGGCGCGGACGCGGTATCAGCAAGCGCTAACCAGCCCAGCAACTCATGTTGTCGCACCAGCCGAAAATAGTCCGCTGAAGAAAGATATTCTGCTGCCAGCGCAAAACCGTCAGCCAGGTGCTGATGTGCGCCTGTCTGTTTACAACTTGCCAGCAGCTGTCCGTAAACCAGTTCCAGCAGTGCCTGCTCGGGTACATTCTGTACCGCCGCCAGCAACTGTTGATAATCCAGTTGCACATCGATGCGATACTGAAACCGGCAAACAAGCTGCAATAGATGCAATGCATAACAGGAAGCACCGTTACACAAACGTGTCTGCAGTTCCTGCTGCAGGGCAGACTGAAGGGTCACCAACCGGCTGCGAGTCAGCGGAGTTGCATACCATTCAGACAGTTGCGGGCACTGTTGATGCAGTAGTGCGGTCACCGCACAGCTCTGCCCGGGCTCTGTAACAGACTGTTTCTGTTGATACATTGTCATTATTACAGCTTACACAGGCTGATAATGAAATGGTAATTTCATAGCACCGCCAAGGGCGGTAAACTGTGTACTCTCTTCCCCAGGAGCTGTAACAGTGACCGATACACCACCCGGAAACAGCCGTTTTCCCGCCACCCGCATGCGCCGTATGCGGCATGATGAATCCAGCCGTCGGCTGATGCGTGAGACCGAACTCAGCTGCAGCGACCTCATTTACCCGGTATTCATACTGGAAGGCGAGCAACAACGTGAAGCAGTTCCTTCCATGCCAGGCGTTGAACGCCTGAGTATTGACCAACTGCTCAAGGAAGCCGGCGAAATTCATGCCCTGGGTATTCCCGCCATCGCGCTGTTTCCGGTCACGCCGGCAAACAGCAAGTCTGAAGATGCCCGCGAGGCCTTCAACCCACAAGGACTGGCACAGCGAGCGGTGCGCGCGCTGAAACAGTCACTGCCTGAGCTTGGCGTCATTACCGATGTGGCACTGGACCCCTTTACGACGCATGGACAGGACGGTTTGATTGATGAACACGGCTATGTTCTGAATGACGAGACCGTCGAGGTGCTGGTGAAACAGGCACTCTCGCATGCACAGGCAGGTGCCGATATCGTCGCACCCTCTGACATGATGGATGGTCGCATCGGCGCCATGCGCACGGCGCTGGAACAGGCCGGTTACCGTAACACCCGAATTCTCGCCTATGCAGCAAAATACGCTTCAAGCTTTTATGGGCCGTTCCGCGATGCCGTGGGCTCTGCCGACAATCTGGCCGGCGGCAACAAGTACAGCTACCAGATGGACCCTGCCAACAGCAACGAGGCATTACGGGAGGTCGCGCTGGACCTGGAGGAGGGCGCCGACATGGTGATGGTTAAACCGGGCATGCCTTACCTCGATATCGTCAGGCGTGTAAAGGACCAGTTCGGTGTACCCACTTTTGCCTACCAGGTGAGTGGCGAGTACGCCATGCTCAAGGCAGCCTCACAAAATGGCTGGCTGGAGGAAAAGTCGGTGGTGATGGAATCACTGCTGTCATTCAAGCGTGCCGGTGCAGATGCCATCCTGACGTATTATGCAAAATCAGCCGCACACTGGTTACGCAGCGACCAGTAAAAGCGCTGACCGGCAGATGGCAATCAAGGACGCCGTGAATCTATGAGGAACATAAACTGATGGATCATTATGCCGTCATGGGCAACCCGGTTGCGCACAGCAAATCCCCGCGTATCCACGCGCTGTTTGCCAAACAAACAAAACAGCAACTCGACTACCAGGCTATCCTGGTGGAAAAAGATGACTTCAACAATGCCGTTGCCGACTTTCTGCAGCACGGCGGCATGGGTCTGAATATCACGGTACCGTTGAAGGAAGCTGCCTGGGCACTGGCGACCACACGCAGTCAGCGTGCCGAACGTGCTGGCGCGGTTAACACACTGGTTCTGAATCAGCACGGGCGGCACTTTGGTGATAACACCGATGGCACCGGACTGGTGCGCGACCTGCTGCTGAATAACAGCGCTACTTTAAAAAACAAACGCCTGTTACTGGTGGGTGCCGGCGGCGCCGCGCGCGGTGTCATCGAGCCGCTATTGCATGAAAACCCCGACTTGCTGGTGATCGCCAACCGCACAGCAGCAAAAGCCGTCGAGCTGGCACGCCTGTTTTGCGATCTGGGTCACACCGAAGGTTGCGGACTGGATGATGTCGCCGGACAGTCATTTGACCTCATCATCAATGCAACCGCTGCCAGCCTCAAAGGACAGGTGCCGGCGCTGCCGGACAGCGTCATATCAACTGACTGCAGCTGTTATGACATGATGTATGCAGACAGGCCTACCGCCTTCATGGACTGGGCACAGCAACGCGGTGCAGCCCGCTGCATGGATGGGCTGGGGATGCTGGTGGAGCAGGCCGCCGAGTCATTTTATATATGGCGAAAAGTACGGCCGGACACAGCACCGGTGATACAGGCATTACGCTCACCGTCCTAACATCTCGCCATATGGCGGTTCTTCAGTTCCACGTAGTGCGCCGCGGAATAACTCAGAAAGCCTTCTTCTTCGGGCCGCAGGGCGCGCGCCTTGCGGGCCGGTGAACCGACCCAGAGATAGCCGCCTTCCAGCTCCCGCCCCGGCGGCACCAGGCTGCCGGCACCGACAATGGTGCCGGAACGGACAATGGCCCCATCCATCACGGTCGCAGACATGCCGATAAGACAGCGGTCCTCGACAGTGCATCCATGCACGACCGCCCGGTGACCGACGGTGACGTCAGCACCAATGTGCAAGGCAAATCCGCCCGCTGCAAATTCGCTGTCGTGGCTGACATGCAGGATGCTACCGTCCTGAATATTAGTGCGCGCGCCAATATGAATCGTGTTGACATCGCCACGTGCTACCACCATTGGCCACAGCGACGCATCTTCATCAATGCTGACCTCGCCAATCACCAGCGCAGACTCGTCGACATAGGCAGACGCAGCAATAAGCGGTGAAATATTTTCAAAATCCCTGATAGACACAAATGCCCCCTGTTAACAGCTGAAATGATTTTATTAATGTAGCACGGATACATTCCGGCAGAATTGCAAGCGCTGAACAGGCATTCAACAGTGGCCCGCAAAGTGCTAAAGTGAGCCAGCCCTGACAGGCATTACTCCCTGTAAATAAAGAGGTATTACCCGAATGTCGAACCCGCTGCTGCAACTCAACGGCCTGCCACCGTTCTCGAAGATCAGGCCCGAACATGTAAAACCGGCTGTCACAGAACTGCTGCATGAAAGTCGCCGGCAGGTAGAACGTCTGCTGCAGGAAAACGACCACTACAGCTGGAGCAACCTGGTAGAGCCGCTGGATGACATGGATAACCGCATCAACCGTGTCTGGTCACCGGTCGGCCACATGAACGCGGTCGTCAACAGTGATGCCTTGCGTGAAACCTATAATGACTGCCTGCCGTTACTGAGCGAGTATGGCACCGAGATGGGGCAGCACGAAGGTTTATACAAGGCCTTTCGCCAGATCGCAGAGGGTGACGAGATGGCCAAACTGGATACGGCGCAGCAGAAGGTCATCAACAATGCACTGCGCGATTTCCGCCTTTCCGGTATTGAGCTGGACCAGCAGGCACGCGACCGCTACAAGGAAATACTGCAGAAACTGTCGCAACTGTCCTCGCAGTACAGCGACAACGTGCTGGATGCCACAATGCCTGGCACAAGCAGATTAACGATGAAAACCTGCTGGCCGGTCTGCCCGAAAGTGCCCGCTCACTGGCAAAACAAACCGCCGAACAACGTCAGCTTGATGGCTGGGTATTTACGCTGGAGTTTCCGTCCTATTACCC
>CAJQPV010000242.1 GCA_905480305.1 uncultured Gammaproteobacteria bacterium
TGCGGAAATAGCTGCCTCTATCAGTGCCATGCTGGCAGTAACCCCGCTAACCAGGCAGTGCACTTCGGGCCGCCCTTCTACCTGCAAGCCATTTGGGCAATAATCACTAAAATTATCGACAGTTAGCAAACCGTTCGTATATTCAACCAGTGCTTTCAGGGTTACCATCACATAATTCCTGTTAGGGTATTCTCGTTTCAACTGGCAACAGGGTATATCACCCATGGCAATTCGCAAATTTCTTTCTTTTCTGCTGCAAACCATCATGACAGGACTGGCTGCGGCGTTCCTCTATGTGCTGTTGATCGATCCCGACCTGCTGCGCAACAACGGTACCGTTGTCGAGGTAGTCGAATCTCCGCAACAAACAGAATCACTGCTTGCCGGTCAGGCGCAGACAGACGAACGTAACGAACCGGTCTCCTATGCCGATGCAGTTGAAAAAGCCGCACCAGCGGTCGTCAACATTCACACCGCCAAGGTCATTACGCATCGTGTTCACCCGCTACTGAAGGATCCAATCTTCCAGAAATTTTTTGGCGACCGCTTCGCGCAGGCCCGCAAGGAAATACAAACCAGCCTGGGTTCCGGCGTACTGATCAGTAATCGCGGGCACGTACTAACCAACAACCATGTCATAGAAGGCGCGGACCAGATACAGGTTTTAATGGCTGACGGTCGCAGCGCCAGGGCAGAGGTAGTGGGTACCGACCTGGATACCGACCTCGCCGTGTTACACATAAGCATAGACGACCTGCCCGGCATCGTGATCGGCACTTCGCGCCGCCTGCGTGTCGGTGATGTAGTGCTTGCCATCGGCAACCCGTTTGGTGTCGGACAAACCGTTACTTCCGGCATCATCAGCGCCACCGGGCGTGACCACCTTGGCATTACCGCCTACGATGATTTCATCCAGACCGATGCCGCTATCAACCCTGGCAATTCCGGCGGCGCGCTCATCAATACCCACGGCGAACTGATCGGTATTAACTCGGCGATATACAGTAAAAGCGGCGGTTCAATGGGTATCGGCTTTGCCATTCCGATCAGTCTCGCCAAGGGCGTCATGACGCAGATCATTGAAAACGGTTACGTCATACGCGGCTGGCTGGGGATAGAGGCGCAGGACATGACGCCACAACTGGCAAAATCCATCGGCCTGCCATTCAGGCAGGGCATGCTGATTGGCACAGTCATCAAAAACGGACCGGCTGCGGAAGCCGGTCTGATGCCCGGCGATATCGTGGTCGCCATTAACGGCAAGCCGGTTAAAGAAACCAACGAGATCATGAAAACCATTTCCCGGCAAAAACCCGGCACCCTGATCGAGCTGAATGGTTTCAGGGAAGCTGTGCCGTTTATTGCACAGGCCAGGGTGATACAGAGACCGGGCAGGAACCAGCCGGTAAATTAACTACCGCTGCACAGCTCAGCTTGCCAGCAAAGGCTTCAGCACCGTCAGAAATGCCGCATTTTCAGCCGGCGTACCGACCGTAACACGCAAACAATCCTGCAGCGCCCCCATGGTGCCATCAAGATTCTTGATGAGGATACCTGCCGTCTTGAGTCCTTCAAAAACGTCACCTGCCGTGCCTGTCGGGGTACGGAATAAAATAAAATTGGCTTCACTCGGATACACCGTCAACGAGGACAATGCCTGCAAACCGGTATACAGCTGCGCGCGCTGACTGCGTATCTCCTGCGCCTGCCGCATAAAGTGATCCGCATGCTGCAGCGCAAAACAGCCGGTCAGCTGATTGACCACACTGATGTTATAGGGAAGCCGGGTCTTGTCGATTTGTTCCAGCCACGCCGGCGGGCCGGCAAGCAGCCCGAGTCGCAAGCCGGCCAGCCCCATCTTGGAAACGGTACGCAACACCAGCAGGTTATCGTAATCACCGATACGAGACATGAAGCTGGCATCGGTAAACGGCGCATAGGCCTCATCAATCACGACCAGCCCGTCTGCACGAGACAACAGGGTATGCAGGATAGCTGCATCAAACAGGTTGCCGGTCGGGTTGTTCGGGTAGGCCAGAAAAATAACCGCCGGCTTGTGCGCCTCGACAGCAGCGAGCAGTACCTCCGCGTCAAGCGAAAAATCATCCTGCAGCGGCACGGCAGCGAACTCCATACCGGCAACTACAGAAACCTGACGATACATAACAAACGTCGGCACCGGCGCCAGCACCACCCGCCCGGGTGCCGCAAGCGCCTGAATGATCATCTGGATCAATTCATCGGAACCATTGCCCAAAATTACACCGGCATCCTCCGGCACCTGCATGACACGGCGCATGTCAGCCTGCAGCGCACGAGCCGACGGGTCCGGATAACGATTAATTTCAGCTGACTTCAACGCTTCCATCCAGGCATCACGCAAAGCATCAGGCCACGACCACGGATTTTCCATAGCATCCAGCTTTATCATGTCGCCGGCTTCCGGCACGTGATATGCCGCCAGCGCCCTGATTTCAGGACGGATCAGTCTGTTGATTTTTTCCTGCATGATTATGTTTCCCACCATTAATACCGGAAACTGTAGCAGCGGACCTTATCCGCGATTGTTATACAAAGAAAAATCGATCGCGGACAAGGTCCGCTGCTACACTTTCTTTATCCGCACTTCGGCAGAACGGGCATGTGCCGTCAAACCCTCACCATGCGCCAGCACGGCCGCCGTCTTGCCGAGCGTGCTGGCACCTTCTGCCGAGCAGAAAATCAGGCTGGAACGTTTTTGAAAATCGTATACACCCAGCGGCGAGGAAAAGCGCGCGGTACGCGAGGTCGGCAACACATGATTCGGACCGGCGCAATAATCACCCAGCACCTCGGCTGTATAACGCCCCATAAAGATAGCACCGGCATGGCGAATGCGCGCAGCCATTGCCTGCGGATCCTCCACAGACAATTCCAGGTGTTCCGGGGCAATCCGGTTGGCAATCTCTACCGCTTCATCCATGTCGCGCACCTGTATCAGCGCACCCTGCCCTTTCAGGGAGGCACGGATGATGTCGGCACGCGACATTTCCGGCAATAAACGTTTAATACTGTCGGCTACCCGACCCAGGAACTCAGCGTCCGGACTGACCAGAATCGACTGGGCATCTTCGTCATGTTCGGCCTGTGAAAACAGGTCGACCGCTATCCAGTCAGGATCAGTCTGCCCGTCACATACCACCAGGATCTCGGATGGCCCGGCGATCATGTCGATACCGACCTTGCCGAACACCATGCGCTTGGCCGAGGCCACATAGGCATTGCCCGGCCCGACAATCTTGTCGACCGCTGGAACGGTCGCGGTGCCATAGGCCAGCGCCGCGACCGCCTGGGCACCACCGATGGCGAACACACGATCAACACCGGCAATTGCGGCAGCTGCCAGCACCATGTTATTGGCCTCACCCCGCGGGGTCGGCACTACCATGATCAGTTCGGCCACACCGGCCACCTTGGCCGGAACAGCATTCATCAAAACAGAGGACGGGTACGCCGCCTTGCCACCCGGCACGTACAGACCGGCACGATCCAGTGGTGTCACCTGCTGACCCAGCAAGGTGCCGTCGGTCTCGGCATAGGACCAGGACTCCATTTTTTGATGTGCGGCATAGGCACGTATTCTTTCTGCCGCCAGTTCCAGCGCTTCACGTTGCGACACCTGCAGCGATGCCAACGCCTGCTGACAGGCATCTTTGGATATCTCCAGCTCACTGGCGGCCGCCACCGACCAGCGATCAAAACGTTGCGTGTAATCAATGACTGCCGCATCACCGCGGCTGCGCACATCAGCAATAACGTCACGCACCACGGACTCCACCGCCGGGTCAGTAGTTTGATCCCAGTCCAGCAGACGTTCAAGATCCACATCAAAGCCGGAATCCTGACTGTTTAGTCTATTTATCTCGGACATAGCTATTCGAAAATCATATTGGTGCAGCAGCGGATCTCGTCCGCGATTTTTTCAGTAACCAGACTGTTCGCGGACGAGATCCGTTCCTACAGGGTGTAAAAATATCAGGCAGTCACAGCTGTTTTCAGATGCGCTACAAATTCGGTGATACGCGCATGTTTCATTTTCATGGCCGCCTTGTTTACCACCAGCCGTGAACTGATGTCGGCGATATGTTCCAGTGGCACCAGCCCGTTGGCCTTCAGGGTGTTACCGGTATCAACCACGTCAACTATTCGATCCGCCAGTCCGACCAGCGGCGCCAGCTCCATGGAGCCGTATAGCTTGATAATCTCTACCTGTTCCTGACGATCTGCATAGTAACGCCGGGTGCTTTGTACATACTTGGTCGCAATCCGCAGACGACTCTTTTCGGTAGCGGCATTTGCAGGCCCGGCCACCATCAGGCGGCAACGCGCGATACCCAGGTCCAGCGGCTCGTACAGACCTTCACCGCCATGCTCCATCAGCACGTCCTTGCCCGCCACGCCGATATCGGCTGCGCCGTATCCCACGTAGGTCGGGACATCCGAGGCACGGATAATCACCAGCTTGACGTCATGCTGATTGGTATCAAGGATCAGCTTGCGGCTGGTTTCCGGATCATCAACCGGCTCAATACCGGCAGCGGCCAGCAGCGGCAGCGTTTCCTTGAAGATGCGCCCCTTGGACAGGGCAATGGTAAGGGAGTTATTCATAGGCACCAATTTTCAGGGAGAAACCGCCAATTTACAAGCGTCGGCAGCTTAATGGCCGATAAGCGTAACGACACCTGCGGGGATTCTAGTCCGGAACCCGACGTATGTTCGCACCCAGCTGCGCAAGCTTTTCTTCAATGCGTTCATAACCCCGGTCGATGTGATAGATACGGTCGATCGTTGTTTCCCCGTCTGCCACCAGACCAGCCAGCACCAGGCTGGCAGAAGCACGCAGGTCAGTAGCCATCACCGGCGCGCCGGTGAGCCGCTCCACACCATGGCTGATAGCGGTATTGCCCTCAAGCTGGATTTTTGCGCCCATGCGCTGCATTTCCTGCACATGCATAAAGCGATTTTCAAACACGGTTTCAGTAATGGTGCCGGAACCCTCTGCCACTACATTCAGGGCAGTAAATTGAGCCTGCATGTCAGTCGGAAATGCCGGGTAAGGTGCCGTATGGATGTTGACTGCCTGCGGCCGCTTACCGTGCATGTCGAGCTCAACCCAGTCTTCGCCGACAGTGACTTCGGCACCGGCCTCGCGCAACACCTGCAGTACTGCGTCCATTATGTCCGGACGGGTATCTTTAACCTTGATATGTCCACCGGTTATCGCGGCGGCCACAAGGTAAGTGCCGGTTTCGATCCGGTCTGGCAAAACGTTGTACTCGGTACCCGACAAACGCTCCACACCTTCAATGTGAATGGTATCGGTTCCATGCCCGGTAATGATGGCGCCCATGCTGATAAGACAATTCGCGAGGTCGGTCACTTCCGGTTCACGAGCAGCATTCTCAATCACCGTTTCACCATCTGCCAGCGTTGCAGCCATCATCAGGTTTTCCGTACCGGTCACCGTGACAACATCCATGACCAGTCGTGCCCCTTTCAGGCGGCCAACACGCGCCTTGATATAACCATTCTCCACTTCAATGTCCGCACCCATCGCCTGCAGGCCCTTGATATGCAAATTGACAGGCCGGGAGCCAATCGCGCAACCACCGGGCAGTGAGACATCTGCGCGGCCGAAACGGGACAGCATCGGACCCAACACAAGAATGGAAGAGCGCATGGTGCGCACCAGCTCATAAGGGGCATATAATGAATTGATCGTGCTGCTATCAACGACGATATCCATTTTTTCATCGACCGTCAGATGGATACCCATGCGCCCCAGCAATTCCATGGTCGTGGTCACATCATGCAGGTGCGGGATATTACGCACCGTGACCGGACTGTCAGCCAGCAGCGTTGCCGCCATGATCGGCAGCACCGCATTCTTCGCACCGGAAATCCGGATCTCGCCCTTGAGGCGCTTACCGCCATTGATTATTAATCTGTCCACCGGGATTCTCTTACTGAATACGTCGCTGACTGGCCCAGCTTTCGGGCGTGTAGGTATGCAGGGCCAGCGCATGTAGCTCGCCGCTGAAACGGTCACCGAGCGTGCTGTAGACAAGCTGATGCTGCTGCACCATGGAACGCCCCTCGAACTGCTCGCTGATGACGACCGCCTCAAAGTGGTCACCCTCACCCTTCACGATCACCTCGGCACCCGGGATGCCAGCCTGGATCAATGCTTCAAGTTCACTGCCTTGCATATAGTTATTGTCCTTGTTAAAGAGCCAGGAATCTAGTTGAGCGCGAGGATATCATCCAGACCGCAAACCCGCGCGATGGAAAGCAACTGCGCAGGAACATTTACAAATTCAATGCTGTTACCGGCAATCTCCGATTCCCGCAACCATTCCACCAGTAGCGCAAGACCGGCACTGTCTGCACGCGTGACACCCTTGAGGTCTACCCTGAGCCGACTTTTGCCCAGCATATTGACGCCGGCATGTTGCAAAACCGACAGTACCGAGTCAAAACCCAGCTCACCCTGCAGCAGCCAGCTACCGTCTTCATTCTCCACCAGTTGAGCATCAGTCATCTCTGTTAGCCGCTGTTATTCGCCGCCGGCCGTGGCGCTATACAGAAACTGTCCGATCACCTGCTCCATCACCAGCGCTGACTGGGTCAGCTGTACGCGATCACCGTCAGCAAGATTCTCCATGGAGCCGCCCGGCTCCAGCGCGATGTACTGCTCGCCCAACAAGCCGGCGGTAAAAATACTCGCAGAGGTATCCTCGGGGAAGCCGTCATATTTTGAGTAGATACTCATGGTGACAACCGCCTCGAAGGCCTTGTCGTCATAGTCAATTGCAGACACCCGGCCGACGCGCACACCGGAGATTGTCACCGGCGAACGCACCTTGAGCCCGCCAATATTCTCGAAACCTGCCTTTAGCATGTAACTGTCAGAGCTGGTGACTGTACCCAGGTTGCTGACCTGCATGGCCAGCATGAACAGCGATGCAATACCCAGCGCCACGAATAAGCCCACCCCGATTTCGACTGTTCTGTTATTCAAAATCCTAGTCTCCAAACATCAATGCCGTAAGAACGAAGTCCAGCCCGAGCACAACCAGCGAGGTATGCACGACGGTACGCGTAGTGGCACGGCTGACACCGGCCGCGGTTGGTACCGCATCATAACCTTCATAGAGTGCAATCCAGCCAGCCACAAAACCAAACACGACGCTCTTGATGATGCCATTATATACGTCGCCCCGCAGATCTACCTTATCCTGCATTTGCGCCCAGAAGGCGCCATCATCCACGCCCAGCAGCTCAACTCCCACGATATAACCGCCGTAAATACCAATCGAACTGAATATCGCCGCCAGCAAGGGCAACGTGATAAAAGACGCCAGAAAACGCGGTGCAACCACCCGCTGAACCGGGTCAACTGCCATCATTTCCATCCCGGAGAGCTGCTCGGTGGCCTTCATCAGGCCAATCTCGGCAGTCAGAGCCGAGCCGGCACGCCCGGCAAACAGCAAGGCAGCAACCACGGGGCCCAGCTCCCGCACCAGTGACAGTGCAACCATCACACCAAGCGAATCTTCAGCCCCAAAATCCACCAGCGTATTATAGCCCTGCAGCCCCATCACCATCCCCACGAACAGGCCGGACACCAGGATAATCGGCAGTGTTAGCACACCGACCGAATAGAGCTGTGTCAGTATCAGGCGCGGCCTGATCAATACACCCGGAATCGTTGCAAAGATCTGCAACAGGAACAGGTGCCCTCTCCCCAGCCGTTCAAAAAATCCAAGCGTGGCCTTGCCCAGTTTTTGCAGCATATCCAGCATTACTTTGCCAATCCTCCACGCATCAAGTCATCCCTGAAATCTGCTGCCGGATAATGAAAGGAAACCGGCCCGTCAGGACTGCCATCCAGAAACTGGCGCGCCCACTCGGATTTGGATACCCATAATGATTCCGGTTTGCCATGCTCTATCACCTTGCCTTGCGAAAGCAGGTAGACATAGTCGGCTATAGCCGCGGTTTCACTCACATCATGCGACACCACGATACTGGTCAATCCGAGCGCATCATTCAGCTCCCGAATCAGTTTTACCAGCACACCCTTGGAAATAGGGTCCTGCCCCGTGAACGGTTCGTCGTACATCACCATCATCGGATCCAGCGCAATGGCCCGCGCCAGTGCCGTCCGTCGCGCCATACCACCTGACAGCTCGCTGGGCATCAGCCCGGATGCACCACGCAGCCCCACCGCCTGCAACTTCATCAGCACCAGATCGCGTATCAGCTCTTCCGGCAGGCGAGTATGTTCGCGCATCGGATAGGCGACATTCTCGAACACATTGATATCCGTCAGCAGCGCACCGCTCTGGAACAACATACCCATTTTCTTGCGCAGTTCGAACAGTCCCTGGCGGCTTAATTTTGTTACTTCTTCTCCAAATACCCGGATAGAACCGGATTGCGGTCGCAACTGGCCACCAATCAGCTTCAACAGGGTGGTCTTGCCGGTGCCGCTGGGCCCCATGATGGCCGTTACCCCGCCCGGTTCGATATTCAGATCAATGCCGTCAAAAATCATGCGCTCGCCGCGCGCAAAATACAGATCCCTGATTTCTACTACCGGTTCGGTCATACGGCTGTCCGCTCTGTTAATCCTGGGCTGTGGCACAAACATCAAACGTTTGGTCTGCGCTTAACGGCGTGTATGATAATGCAGAATGCCTCCAAGAGCTTCCTTGATGAAGATTTTTTTACTACACAGGTTTCGCAACACCGTGCTGCCAGCCTGTAGCGCAACCGGTCAGCCGTCCCCGACCTGTCTGCCAGAAGCGGAATAAACCGCCATGTGGATGGAACTGCTGGCCATTGCAGCCGGATTTGCCCTGCTCACCTGGAGCGCCGACCGTTTTGTCGCAGGCGCCAGCGCGCTGGCCTATAACCTTAATATATCGCCGCTCGTTATTGGCCTGACCATCGTCAGCCTTGGCACCTCGGCACCGGAGATACTGGTTTCCGCGGTCGCCTCAATGCAAGGCAACGGTGGCCTGGCGATCGGCAACGCACTGGGCTCCAACATCACCAATATCGGCCTGGTAATGGGTGTCACGGCCCTGATTGTGCCACTGAGTATTCACTCACGAATTGTGCGGCGTGAACTTCCGCTACTGATCGGCGTTATGGTACTGGCACTGCTTTTGCTGCTCGACGGCACACTGGGACGACTCGACGGAGTGATCCTGTTAAGTGGAATGGTGCTGATGCTCCTCTGGATGACCCGTGTTGGCATCAGGGAAAAGACCTCCCATGACCCCATGATCGATGAATTCACCGATGAGGTCCCCACCGACATGAGCATGCGAACTGCCGGCCTGTGGACAGCCGCCGGCGCACTGTTATTACTCGCCAGCTCCAAGATACTGGTATGGGGTGCGGTGTCTATCGCACACAACATGGGCGTCAGTGACCTGGTCATCGGCCTCACTATCGTTGCCCTGGGAACCAGCCTGCCGGAGCTCGCGGCCTGTGTCATGAGCGCACTCAAAAACGAGCCTGATATCGCTATCGGCAACGTCGTTGGCTCGAATATATTCAACCTGCTGGCGGTACTTGCATTACCCGGGCTGATCAACCCGATCGCCGTGTCAAATGGAGTTCTGACACGTGACTACCCGGTCATGATGTGCCTGACACTGGCCTTCCTGGTGATGGCGTACGGCTTTCGCGGCCCCGGGCGCATTAGCCGCATCGAGGGAGCCCTGCTGGTGCTTGCCTTTGTTGGCTACCAGACCCTGTTATACTTCAGTGAAGTCGCGTAGCCGCCAGAATTACCAGAACCTTCTATCCGGCATACGGTCCGGGGGCATGTCTAGTTGAATTTACCTAACAGATACTCAACATGAACGACAGAAAACTGCAGGAACTCGCACTTGCTGTTATCGACACCGAAGCCCGCGCAATCACCGGACTGGCCGATGAAATCAACCAGCCCACCTTTATCCAGGCCTGCCATCTAATGCTGGCTTGCAAGGGCCGGGTTGTGGTTACCGGCATGGGCAAATCCGGACACATTGCCGGCAAGATTGCCGCTACCCTCGCCAGCACCGGCACCCCGGCGTTCTTTGTGCACCCCGGTGAAGCCAGTCACGGCGACCTTGGCATGATCACGACAGCTGACGTGGTGCTGGCGCTCTCGAATTCCGGCGAAACCGCTGAAATTGTCACTATCCTGCCGCTGATCAAGCGGCTGAATGTGCCGTTGATAACCCTGACCGGCAATCCGCACTCCACCCTGTCGCGGGCCGCCACGGCAAACATCAATGTACGCGTCGACAAGGAAGCCTGCCCGCTGGGGCTGGCACCGACTGCCAGCACCACGGCATCACTCGCCATGGGCGATGCCCTCGCCATCGCTTTACTGGAATCACGCGGCTTTACCGAAGAAGATTTCGCCCGCTCGCATCCCGGCGGCACTCTCGGACGCCGCTTGCTGCTGCTGATTGACGACCTGATGCACACCGGTGATGCCATCCCCCGCGTCGAACTGACAACA
>CAJQPV010000243.1 GCA_905480305.1 uncultured Gammaproteobacteria bacterium
TTCCGACTTCTCGGGCAATGCCCTCGATGCCCAGACAGTCGCCGCGGTTGGGGGTCAGGTCGAGCTCGATAATGTTGTCATCCAGCCCGAGAAAACCCTGCAAGGACTGCCCTGCCTCGGCATCTGCCGGCAACTCCATCAGGCCGTCATGGTCTTCGCTTAAACCCAGTTCCTGCGCCGAACACAGCATGCCCTGCGATTCAACTCCGCGCAGTTTACTTTTCTTGATTTTCATGCCGCCGGGCATACGCCCGCCAACAGGTGCAAACGGGTATTTCCCGCCAACACTGACATTCGGCGCACCACAAACAACCTGCAACGGTTGCTCCTGGCCTGCACGTACCTGGCAAACTCTCAGCTTGTCCGCATCAGGATGCTTGTCGACCGAGATCACCTCACCAACCAGCAGGCTCTCAAGCCCCGCACCCGCGGGCTCAACAGAGTCGACTTCCAGGCCGGCCATGGTCAGTTGCTCCACCAGTTCCCCGGTGGAAACTGCCGGATCAACCCATTCACGCAACCATTTTTCGCTGAATTTCATAAAGCCCCAAAACTATTTAAACATACAGTCCCCTCCCCCTCAGGGGGAGGGTTAGGGAGAGGGGATCAAACAGAAGATTTCCTGTTTTAATCTACCCCCTCTCCCTGGCCCTCTCCCGGAGGGAGAAGGAATGCTATTTTCCAATACCCTGTTAGCGGTTAAAACAACTCAATTAAATTGCGTCAGAAAGTTCATGTCGTTTTCAAAGAACAGGCGCAAGTCATTCACACCGTAACGCAACATCGCGAGTCGCTCGACACCCATGCCAAACGCAAACCCGGTGAAGCGTTCATTATCTATACCGACCTGTTCGAATACGTTTGGATGCACCATGCCGCAACCCAGCACTTCCAGCCAACCGGTGTGACTGCAGACACGGCAGCCGTCACCGCTACACATCACGCACTGGATATCGACCTCGGCGGACGGTTCGGTAAACGGAAAATAAGATGGCCGAAAACGTATAGCCAGATCTTCCTGCTCGAAAAAGGCACGCAGGAATTCATCTATCAATCCCTTCAGGTTGGCAAAGCTGGCATTTTCATCCACCAGCAAACCTTCTACCTGATGAAACATCGGCGTATGCGTCAGGTCTGAATCACAACGGTAAACACGGCCGGGAGCGATAACTCGCAACGGTGGCTCACGCTGCTCCATAACCCTAACCTGTACCGGTGAAGTATGGGTACGCAACAGGGTCTGCGCATCAAAATAAAAAGTATCATGCATGGCACGCGCCGGATGGTGATCGGGAATATTCAACGCGCCGAAATTATGATAATCGTCCTCAATTTCCGGACCTTCCTCGACACTAAAGCCGAGCGGCAGGAACAGCTGCTCAATTCGACGCATGGTTCGTGTGACCGGGTGCAACCCGCCCTTCCACTGACCACGGCCAGGCAAGGTGACATCAATCTTTTCTCCGGCCAGTTGCGCATCAAGGGCTGCAGACTGCAAGGTCTCACCGCGCGCACTGATCGCCTCGCCAAGCATCTGTTTGATGCGGTTGATTTCCTGGCCTGCCAGCGGGCGCTGTTCCGCCGGCAACTTCCCGAGTTGCTTCAACTGCTGCGTGAGCGAACCCTTTTTTCCGAGGTAATGTACCCGCACCTGATCCAGCGCGACAGCATCTGCTGCACTGGCAACTGCCTGCAGTGCTTCCTGTTCAAGTTCGTCCAGACTACTCAACTGATAGTACTCCTTCCTTTTATTATTCCGACCCTTCAGGGGAGAGTCAGGAAGAGGGAATCAAACAGAAGACTGCCTGCCTGAATCTACCCCCTCTCCCTGGCCCTCTCCCGGAGGGATAGGGGATTCAACACCCTGCATTCGGGTAAAACAAAAAAGGGGAAAGGTTTAACCCTTTCCCCTTGTCTTGATTCTATTGCAGCGAGAAAGGGGCTTAAGCTGACAATCCGCCCTTGGCTTTTTCTGCCAACGCACTAAAACCAGCCGCATCAAAAACAGCGAGATCCGCAAGCACTTTTCTGTCGACCTCTATATTGGCCCTGTTCAGCCCGTCAATCAAACGGCTGTAAGACAGACCATTCTCGCGGGCTGCCGCATTAATACGTGCAATCCACAAGGTGCGGAATTGACGCTTGCGTTGACGACGGTCACGATAGGCATACTGACCCGCCTTGATAACAGCCTGCTTGGCGACGCGGTAGATCTTGCTGCGTGCACCATAATAACCTTTCGCCTTGCCCAGCACTTTCTTGTGCTTGGCGTGCGCGGTAACTCCACGTTTTACTCTTGGCATTGCTAACGACCTCTAAAAATATATTCAGACAAAAGGCAGCATACGACGAACCATGGCTACATCTGCCTGGTTCACTTCAGCCGGCGAGCCCAGCTGGCGCTTGCGCTTGCTGCTCTTCTTGGTAAGGATGTGACGAAGATGAGACTGGCCACGCTTGAAGCCACCTGATCCTGTCTTCTTGAAGCGCTTTGCAGCACCCCGGTTCGTTTTTAACTTGGGCATTTCCTGTTACTCCAAAATGAATCTATATAAACCTGTTCCGGCTCACCTGTTCTTTCTCGGTGCC
Organism: uncultured Gammaproteobacteria bacterium; assembly: GCA_905480305.1. Taxonomy (GTDB): domain Bacteria; phylum Pseudomonadota; class Gammaproteobacteria; order UBA9214; family UBA9214; genus UBA9214. Next base: position 2,590 of record CAJQPV010000243.1, read on the forward strand.
AGCACCATCACCATCAAGCGGCCTTCCATCTTTGGTTCCTGCTCTACCGTCCCGTACTCTTCCAGGTCAGCCTTCACACGCATCAACAACTGCATGCCGAGTTCCTGGTGCGCCATCTCCCGGCCACGGAACCTCAAAGTCACCTTGGTACGATCACCGTCTTCAAGGAAGCTGATCAACTTGCGCAGCTTGATATTGTAATCACCAATATCTGTACCCGGCCGGAACTTGATTTCCTTAACCTGGGTCTGCTTCTGTTTCTTCTTCGCGATCTGGAGTTTTTTATTCTCCTCAAACCGGAATTTGCCGTAATCCATGATTCGGCAAACCGGCGGTTCCGCATTCGGTGAAATCTCAACCAGATCCATATTGATTTCGTTGGCCAGCTTGTTCGCCTCGTCTATAGAGACAATTCCGACTTGCTCACCTTCCTGGTCAATTACACGTACTTCAGGAACAACAATCTTTTCATTGATCCGGTGTTGCGGTTTTTTTGCAGCGATACTTCAATCCTCCAAAACATTACGGCCGCGGCTCGCAGACTCGGTGAGCAGACCCTCGGCAAGCCGTTCAATCGGCATACTGCCCAGGTCACCACCGCT
>CAJQPV010000244.1 GCA_905480305.1 uncultured Gammaproteobacteria bacterium
AATTTTATCCGCGCAAGGCACGCAGTCGTGGCATGGAAGGCGAAGTCAAAATCGCCTTCTATCTGCACAAGGACGGCAGCATCAGCGACCTGGAGGTCAGTGGAGCCAGCAGGGTACTGCGCACGGCCGCAAAACAGGCGGTACAGAGGGCTTTATCCCTGCCCCGGCCACCCGAATCATTTCACCTGCAGCAACAAATCCGTTTTGGCATGGCTTACCGGCTTGACGGATAAAACAGTACGGACATGAACACATGAATCAGCCTATAAGGAAGCAACAAATAATGAGTACTTCAACCAGCGATGCCGTGCAACGGCTGAACAGCCTGTTGCCCCTCAAGCTCAGACAGGCAGAACTGCCGCCCGAACTGCTAAACCTGCACCGTGCGACACTCACTTCTCTGGCTAATCGGGGGCGGCCACCTGACCGGGAAGAACTGCATGAATTACTTGCTGGAGGGGATGTCGATGCTGCACTCACCCGACTCGCAAGTGATGACCTGGTGGTATTGAACGCGGCGAGAAATGCCATCGCGGGTGCCTACCCGATGACAACCGAGATGACCCCGCATCAGCTTACAGTCAACAAGCAGCCGGTAAATGCCATGTGCGCGCTGGATGCACTGTCTGTCGGCCCCATGTTCGATGCAGAGGTTGAGATCAGCTCTAATTGCCACGTCACTGGCACGGCGCTCAGCATTCGTATGCAGGGTGAATCCCTGCTGGAAGTTACGCCGTCAGCAGATGTACATGTCGGCGTACGCTGGCAGAACCCGTCTGCCTGTGCAGCACACAGCCTGTGTCTCGAGTTGGTGTTTTTGCGTGACCGGTCGATTGCACTCGAGTGGCAGGCAGATGACCGCGAAAATACCAGCCTGTTCAACCTGCAGGACGCCATTGTGTTTGGCGCCGGATTCTTCACCCCGCTGTTGCAGGACTGAAACACAGCTCAATAAATGAGGGACAGGCCACGATTATTCATCGGTTGCCTGTGTTGTGGCGAGGCCGCTAACTACAGCATTGATGTCGCTGTAGATGCAATTCATGGGGAAAACTGCTGGAAGCGGGCATGCAGCCTGCCAGGGAGTCTGAATCTTTATGTGCCAGGTAGAGGCTCCGGTAAGCCGTTATTTGAATGACATATAGACTTCATCTTCGTCCTTACCATTACCCTGATAAACCGTGAAGCTGTGCTTGCGCAGATCGGCCTTCAAGGTTGCAGTGGCTTCTGGATGTTGCCATGTGATGTGTAACCGATGCCGCTTGCTCTTTAATATCTTCATCTCACCGTCGAATGCCGGTGAAATATTGCGCAGCCGGATCAGCTTGAGCTGGTCCCGTACGATGGGGTGTTTCAGCCCCAGTTCGATATCAATTATTTCGAGAGTAGTGCGGTTAATCTCCTTGTGCCCTGCGGTACGTCCACGTTTTGCCGCAGCATAGTCGTTTGTGCCTGCAAAAAGATCCAGATACCACACCTGCGGAAGTCCTGGCATGAACATCTGGATGGCACGGGCCAGGCGCAACTTGCGCTCGTCCTCACCCAGGGCACTGAAAAAAGTCGCGTTAACCTGGTAGTAGTCGATTTTCTTGCCATCGGCGCTGTAGAGGTTCTTCGTCATGCCGCCCCGGTCGCTAATAAGTTTGATTGTGGCTTCAATGCGTTTGTCGCTCAGCAGTCCCTTCCGATAGGTGCCGTTGACCTTCTTGCCGCGCAGGTCGAGCACCGGTATCCCGTCATGGCACCCGAGCATGTTGATAGTCTGGTATCCGCTGGTCTTGATCTCCATGATCCAGCGCAACAGGGATTTATTATTGCCCCGTTCCAGCGCGTCGATCACGAGTCCAGGAAAGAAAAAGTCGTATATAGGATAACCTTCCTGTGCAATTTCCTTATGGATGCCGGCGCCGTATTCAGCATGGATCTCGGGGAAGATCGTCAGCTGGTATTTTTGGGCGATGCTCCGCAGGCGCTTCAGGTAATCCCAGGTACCGGGCCTGTTAAAGAAATTGGACTGGCCTGGTTGTTTGTGCAGGTATGCGAATGCATCCAGGCGAATAATTTTTGCTCCGTACTCGCTGAGTTTGCGAAGGGTTTCATCGTAGAACTCCCAGACCAGCTCTGAGCGGGCATTGAGGTCCATCTGCCCCAGAAATTCGCGTTTGCAGCAGACAATTGAGATCAACTCATCCCGGGTCAGTTTGCCATTGCTTTCAGTGATCTCATGCATGTCAACGGACTCCAGCTGCCCCTTGTTCTCGATGACCACCTTGATTGACTGGGCAATGTTCGAGGCTTCATGTGGGTCGAGTTCCTTGATGTGTTTGAAATCCTCGGCCGTGATCTCCTCGAACTCTACTTTTTGATAAAAGGTATTCCAGTACGATTGGAGGGACCCGTCCGGGAAACGCATTTTCAGGATAGGCAGGTCGGGCTTTCTCATAAACAACTTGTCCAGATGTTTTTTATGCGGTACGACATGGTCGTTCTCTCCCATGGTGCCGTGTGCCTTCCAGAACTCGTTCCAGTCGATGAAAAAATCCCGGTAGTGTGAAGCATTTCCTTTTTGCAACAAGTCGACGAACTGTGGTGAGCGCACGGACAGATGATTGAGTACCATGTCGAGTTTAATCTGGATGCCAAGCTCGTTAAGATCACCCAGATCCTCTGGACTCACGAGGTCTTCGTTGATGTTGTAATCGATGATTGAAAAGCCGCGATCCAGGTCACTGTTGAAAAAGGTAGGAAGAATATAGAACATTGAAAAGGCATTCTTGAGCTCCGGCCTTTTGAGTAATTCCACAGTGTCTGACAGGCTCTTGCCAATGCTGTCAGGATAGCCGTTAAGCATTACCCCTTTTGGAAGGGCTTGTGCCTTGAACTCCGGATCATTATTCATAACGTATCCTTGTTGTTGAGATTGCCATTCCAGATAGATTCACAGCCTTCGAAACAAGCGCATGCAGCGAAGCAAAAATCTCGTATCCATAAAGTCTAGCAGACTGGTAGTTCAAGCTAATATAGATGTCAAGCGGAACCGGTTTTGTAGTGGTAGCACTTTGTTATTATTAATAAACTGTCAGTGTTTGTTTTAATCACTGGCTTTAGTGTTATACACAAGGACATGGCCTGCGCCGAATACGTGACAAGCTGTCGCTAGATGAACATTGCAGCTGAATCCAACTATTTTTTGGAGAGCAATATGAAAATACTGGCTACCGATCTGGACAGAACGCTGCTACCGAATGGCAGCTGGAAAGCTGATGATGAAGCCATCGATCTGTTCAATACCCTGACTAAAAATCAAGACGTAGTTGTCGTCTATGTGACCGGGCGTAATCTTGCGCTCACTGAAAATGCGATTAAAGAATACGGTGTCAGATATCCGGATGTCCTGTGTGGCGATGTCGGTACCTCGATAAGGAAATATGAGCATGGCGAGTGGACCTTCGATGATGGATGGATTGCCCATGTCAGGCGCGCCAGCCCCGGCTGGAATGCCGCCGCAATTAGAGATGCGCTTGCCGATATTGAGGGTATGCGGGAACAGGAAAGCGAGCATCTGAACCCGTTCAAGCAGAGTTATTATGTCGAGCATGATAAAAATGATGCCGTGTTGAAACAGGTAGATGAGCGGGTGAAGGGACGCTTTGATGAAGTCATTATCTACAGTTATGACTCACAGGACGGCAAGGGACTGCTGGATTTTTTACCGGCAAGCGCAACCAAACAGACTGCCCTGGAGTATGTTGCAGAGGAGTTCGGCGCGGCCAGGGAAGACGTTGTGTTTTGCGGGGACAGCGGCAATGATATTTTCCCCCTGACAGCGGGGTTTCGCGGCGTCCTTGTGAGAAATGCCGATGCGCAGTTGGTGGAAAATATCAGCAAGGCAATGCAACAAGACCCCGGGCTGAAGATATATTTTGCCAAAGGGGGGTTCAGGGGTCTGAACGGATATTACACAAGTGGCGTGATTGAAGGCGCCTGCCATTATGGAATTCTTGAAGCTACCAGCCAGCGATAGTCATTTCAGGTTCGAATGAGCAAGGCAGGTTCGCCTTAAGCGTCAAGGCGGGTTCAGATAATTTAGCCATAAAAACAGAAAAGGGAGCGGCTCTCGCGAGCCGCCCCCGGTTGGCAACATGGGTAGTAAGGCTTACTGACTACTGTGCGGTAGTGGCAGGTGCAACAGGTGCAACAGTTGCAACAGGTGCTGCTGGTGCATAGCCATAAGGTGCATAACCATAGCCAGGATAGCCGCCATAGCCATATGGGCCATAGCCACCATAACCATAATTACGGCCATAGTAATCGCCATAGTAGTCGCCATAGCCACGTCCATAACCACGTCCATAGCCGCCGCCGCCAAAGTGCATGCTGAAGCCGAAATCGGCGTCACCGAATAAATCACCCCAGCCGTCACCCCAGCCGTCACCCCAGCCATCGTTGTAACCTCGATGAGGACCCCAACCACCCCACGCAGAAACAGTGGTTGAAGCAACTACCAAAGTAAGAGCAGTCATTACTGTGATTAACTTTTTCATCACGTTCCTCCTTCATATGTAACAGAGTTTTTCCTGAAAAATGGTTCCTGATCATTACGTCCATATTATATTAGAATATTCCCATATAGGAAATCTCCCTATTGGGTAGGTTGAAGCACACGCGGAAAGAGCCAACGCTACTGCAACACTTAACGTGCAACCGCAGGTGGTCCTGGTGTGAATCAGAAGGGGGTGCTTGCATGGCGGAGCAGGGTGCAGCTAGTAACGGATTGAGACTGTTATATCCCGCTCGGCGACGGTGTTCTGTGTCAGATAGCAGTGCTCTGACTTACTGAGCAGACTTTGTATCAGGCGTGCCTATGGGCAACGAAGCGCCTTATACCTCCGGCCGGCCTGCAGGTATTGGTATCTTTCGCAGACTTGCGTAAAATCACCCAAAAATGATGTTGGTCCACAACATATTGTGATTATCAAATATCCGGGGCACTACATGAAGATATCCAAACTGGAACTCCCGCAGCATCTATATACACAGACAACGGCTGATTGTGGTGCCGCAAGTGAGTTAATTAATCCTGAAGAGCTGGTTTCCTGGGCGGAGCAGGGACGTGGTGACGCTATATTTAGTTTGTGTCACACAGTCTATGAGAGGAACCTGGCAAGTATCGATGCGTGGGAAAGAGACCGGATTCAGCAGTTGGAAGATGAATTGATGTCCGCTAGCAAGTACGCAAAAGTAAAACACTATCACACGACCCTCGAGGACGTCGCAAGGGAAGCGGAGATGAAGCGTGCCAACGTCAAGGAACGTATGGTTAAACATCAGGCCGCGATTGAGCAGCTGGTAGAAGATGCCAGGGAGTTTATCTCAGCCTTTGTGGTGCAGCAGGATGAGGGCGATATGCTCACATATTTGCTTGTCGTCGCCGCCGTTGTCGCTACAGGTTACATGTTCTTCTACTGATAACAGCAG
>CAJQPV010000245.1 GCA_905480305.1 uncultured Gammaproteobacteria bacterium
CTGCAATGTGGAACCGATGGTATTGTCAGTATCCCAGCCAAAGCGCTCGCGCGTCACCCGGTGCATCGCAGCCAGCCCTTCGCCCAGCGCAGCCAGATCATCACGCCCGCCCAGTTGCAGGTCTTCCAGCACCAGGTAAGCAGACTCGCCGTCATCGCCCCAGCACACCGCTTCAGGCACCCTCAGGGTATGACTGTCCTGTAATTCCCGCAGTCCCAGCGCTTCCGCCGCAAACATATCCGCCCGGCTGGCCGAATTCAGCTTTACAAAATAACTGTCTGCGCCATAGCGCACGCGCAGTGTCTGGTTGATACAGCCGCCACCTGTCGACTCCTGCCCTGACAGCTCGGCCTGTTGACCGGTGGCTGCGGCGATGTCAGCGCCAATGGTTTCCCAAAGAGACATACATCCTTCCTTTGTATCCTGTTCGATGTTTACAACGACAAGCGCCGCGCGAGCACTAGGCGCCTGAGGACGAACGCACCAGCCGTGCAGCCGTCATACGCCCCAGCCCCAGTTGTTCACATGCCGCCGTGATCGAATCGGCCGTGGCCGCACGCCGCACAATATCCGTGTCCGTCACCTGCATGTCCGGATCGACAGCGATACCCGTAAGTTCGCGCGCCAGCAACGCATCCGCCTCATGCTCTCGCAACAACCGCTGCACGCGTGCCGCACCACGTAGTTTCAAAGCGGTGACACTTTCAATTTGATGATAGATTTCCGGCAGCGAACCAAATGCTGCCAGCAGCGCCGCGGCCGTTTTCGGCCCGATACCCGGCACACCGGGGATGTTATCCACCGCATCACCGGCCAGCGCCAGCCAGTCAGCCACCTGGTGCGGTTCCACCCCCAGCCATTTCTGCACATCTGCATGTTGGTGACGGCGGTTGCGCGCATAGTCCCACAACATGTCGCCGGGTTCCAGCAACTGTGCCAGGTCCTTGTCGGCACTCATCACTACAATCGAGTAACCCTGTGCGCGCATGCACGCGGCAATCGTGCCGATCAAATCATCCGCCTCGAAGCGGTTACTGGAAAAGTCGGGCAAGCCCAGTGCCTGCACCAGCGTACGGCAAAATTCGAACTGCTTGCTGAGTTCCGCTGGCGGTGCCTCCCGATTTGCCTTGTAATCCGGAAAAATCTCGTTGCGAAACGAGCTGGTCAGGCTTTCATCAAAGGCCACTGCCACGTGTTGCGGTTTAACCTGCTCGAGAAATCCGGCAAGAAACCCGGCAAAACCGTGTAGCGCATTGATTGCATCACCGTTGCTGTTTTGTAAATCATCGGGTACTGAATAGTAGGCACGGAAAATATAGATGCTGGCGTCAATCAAATAAACGCGTGGTGTGGAATCAGCCACGGTAACAGTTTAGATCGAGATGGTTGCGTAATCGTGCGCGAGACGTTCGTGCAAGGGACTGCTGCGCGGAAAGTGCGCGCGTAAGAATTCCATCTGGTCAGACAGCACTCGACGGCACTGCAGGTATATGTACTCGGCATGTGTAGGAATAAACGGCACCGCCAGCAACTCCATGGCCGACTGCTCCGGTGTCCGCCCGGCCTTATGGTTATTACAACGCCGACAGGCAGTGACGACATTGTTCCAGATATCCTGGCCACCCTGGATCACCGGGGTGACATGGTCGCGGGACAGGTCGTGGTAACCGAAGGTCTCACCGCAATAAAGACACACGTGGGAATCACGTTTGAACAAGGCAGGATTATTCAGCGGTGGGACGTAGCGGTCACGGAACTTGCTCAAGGCGCGGTTATGTCCCAGCGTCGCAATAATGGAGTTCACTTCAATAAAACTGCGGCGGCCGGTTTTCGCACAGATGCCGCCGTGTACCCGGTACAACAGGGTGCCACAGGTATAGGCAACCTGCTGCAGATGGTAGAGGCGCACCGCGTCCTGGTAGCCGACCCACTCGAGCGGCATACCCGAAACGTCTGTCCTCAAAACCTGATGACTCAGATCCATCATTTAGCACCTTTGAAGATGCCGGCAAACGAGCTGCAATCGCGCCGTTTACTGCACCAGCACACAGATATTGCGATATTTTCATGAGCCTACCATGACGCCTGAAAGCACGCCAGAAAAGAGGCGCTGCCCTCACCTGCTGGCTGAGCGGAGCGCGGAACGCCCGTGAGTGCTCTTAAGCTTGAATTATTGCGTCAAAACACGCTAGTATTCCGGCCGCTTGATCTACAAGCACCCTTTATCAAACTATCAATGTAACTTGCCCCGGGCTTTCAGCACGACAAGTCGCAGCGGAGGTCGCAATGCCGATACGCGTGGCTGTGCCTAAAGAAACCCTGCCGGGTGAAAACCGGGTTGCCCTGATCCCTGAAGTTGTCCGCAAACTGGCCAAGCTCGATGTTGAAGTCCTGCTCGAGTCCGGCGCCGGGGTCAGCTCACATTATCCTGACGATGAATATGACGCTGCCCGTATCGTCACCGATACAGACAGCCTCTACCGTGAGGCCGACGTGGTGCTCGCCGTGCAGCCACCTTCAGCCGACACCCTCGGCAAGTTGCGTGAAGGCAGCATCTATATCGGTTTACTACTGCCATTTCAGCGCCTTGAGCACATCAAGGACCTGAAAGACCGTAACATCACCAGTTTCGCCATGGAGTTGGTGCCGCGTATCTCCCGCGCCCAGAGCATGGACGTGCTGTCATCGCAGGCCGCCGTGGCCGGCTACAAGGCAGTGTTACTGGCCGCCAACCTGTCCGGCAAATTTTTCCCCATGCTGACCACGGCCGCCGGCACCATCCGGCCCGCCAAGGTCGTCATAATCGGCGCCGGTGTCGCCGGCCTGCAGGCTATTGCCACAGCCCGGCGTCTCGGCGCCATCGTCGAAGGCTACGATGTACGTGCCGCCACCAAGGAACAGGTGGAATCCCTCGGCGCCAGGTTTATTGATATCGATGTTGCTGCCGAAGGCACAGGCGGCTATGCCCGCGAACTGACAGACGAAGAAAAGCAGCAGCAACAGGCTGTTCTGGCTGAACATATTGCAGCGGCAGACGTAGTCATCACCACGGCGGCCCTGCCCGGCCGGCCGTCACCGAAAATCATCCCGGCCAGCATGGTCACAGGCATGAAGCCCGGCTCGGTGATCATTGACCTGGCGGCCGAGGGCGGTGGCAACTGCGACCTCACGCAGGCCGGCGAACAGCTTGATCACAACGGCGTCACCATCTACGGCCCGCTCGACGTACCCAGCATGCTCGCGGTACACGCCAGCGAGATGTACGCCAAGAACCTGCTGAATTTCCTGACACCCATGATCCAGGACGGCCAACTGGCCCCGGACTGGGATGACGAGGTGATCGCGGACAGCGCGCTCACCCATGCCGGCGAGATACGCCACGCGCCAACGCGCGCACTGGTTGAAGGAGAGGCATCATGATCGAAGGGATGACAGCACTCTATATATTCATGCTGGCGGCGTTCACCGGCTATGAAATCATCGGACGGGTACCCGCCATCCTGCACACCCCGCTGATGTCGGGCTCCAATTTTGTCCATGGCATCGTGCTGGTCGGCGCGATGGTGGCCATGGGCCATGCCGAGACCACGTTGCAACTGGTGATCGGCTTCATCGGCGTCGCACTGGCGGCCGGTAACGCCGTCGGCGGCTATGTCGTCACCGAGCGCATGCTCGAGATGTTCAAAAGCAGCAAGGGGAGCAACTGATGCATAATATTATCGATAATATTATAGAAATCAGCTACTTTGTTGCAGCTATCCTGTTCATCATGGGGCTCAAGAAGATGAGCTCCCCGGTGACGGCGCGCAGCGGCATTATCTGGGCCGGCGTCGGCATGCTGGTCGCCACCCTGATCACCTACCTGCATCCGGGCATGCACAACTACATGCTGATGACAGTAGCGATTTTCGTCGGTGGCGTCGCCGCGTGGTGGTCCGGCAAGAAGGTCGCCATCACCGATATGCCGCAGATGATCGCCCTGTACAACGGTATGGGTGGCGGTGCGGCCGGCGCGATTGCTGCGGTGGAACTGCTCAAGGGCCGCGCAGCATTTGATTCCCAGACCTTTTTGGTACTGGCGATACTCGGCGCCCTGATCGGCTCGGTGTCATTCTCCGGCTCGCTGGTGGCCTTCGCCAAGCTGCAGGGCTGGCTGCGCCGCCCGATGCGCTTTCCGGGACAACAGATCTTCAATATTGCCGTGTTCCTGGTTGCCGTCGGTTTTGGCGCCCTGCTGCTTACGCAAAACGAATTCAGCGGCACCGTCATCCTGATCTTCTTTGTTGCCGCACTCGCCTATGGCCTGTTGATGGCCCTGCCGATCGGTGGCGCCGACATGCCGGTGGTAATTTCACTGTTTAACGCCCTCACCGGCCTCGCGGTCGCCTTTGAAGGCTTCGTGCTGAACAACGCCGCCATGATCATCGCCGGCACCGTGGTCGGCTCCGCCGGCACCCTGCTGACGCAACTGATGGCGCGCGCCATGAACCGCTCCATCGGCAACGTGCTGTTCAGTTCCTTCGGCGCCAGTGGTGGTGATGAGGGTGATAGCGTCGAGGGCAGTATGAAACCCATCGATGCGGCCGACGCCGGCATCATGATGGCCTATGCGGAACGCGTCGTCATAATACCGGGCTATGGCATGGCCGTGGCGCAGGCACAGCACAAGGTGTGGGAACTGGCAACACTGCTGATCAAGCGCGGTGTCGATGTGAAGTTTGCCATCCACCCGGTGGCCGGCCGCATGCCCGGCCACATGAACGTACTACTGGCCGAGGCCAACGTGCCCTATGACCTGCTCTACGACCTCGAGGAAATCAACGCCGCCTTTACGCAGACTGACGTGTCGCTGGTGATCGGCGCCAATGACGTGGTTAACCCCACTGCCCGCACCAATCCTGAAAGTCCGATCTTCGGCATGCCGATCCTGAACGCTGACCAGTCAAAGAATGTCATCGTCATCAAGCGCGGCCAGGGCAAGGGCTTCTCTGGCGTAGAAAATGCGCTGTTCTTTGGTGACAACACCCGCATGCTGTATGGCGATGGCCAGGCCATGGCCAGCGAACTGATCGAAGCCGTCAAGGAACTTTAAACAGCAACCGGCACACGACGCTGGACCGGCTCGGTCCAGCGTGTGCCTTGTTCGTGGTCAAGTGCTGCAACAGCGCCCACTTTCTTGCCCGACCGGCAAAAACAACAATCTCATGACAAACACATTGACTGGCACCATCACCCCGGGCCGGTGCTATCATGAACGCCGCATAAAAACGGAAATCTTTTGTTCGTCACAGGCCCTGCAGCGACGCTGCAATACACCCACAAAAATTGCGTAAATACAGTAAATAAAGGGCTGAAATCACAATACCGGACTGAGTCCAGATTAGATGCTTATACACAGCGGGCCATGCACTGATGTTTTTCTGCAACAAACTGCCCGTCCGAGTATATTAGAACCTTATAATTAACTGTAACACCATGTTTTAATTAATTATTATTCCTGTGGATAAAATTTTGCCAATTTAACATCGGCACTACAAAAATAGGTACTTGAGACACTTGACCCCATTTCATCCACAGAGTTATCCACAGCTTTTGTGGATAACAAACCGCCTCTAATTAGATGAAGGGCTTAGCTCCGTTTGGTAACAATTGATGTCAGACTTTAACGCTAAGCTAAGCTGCAACTAACATTCACTGACCGACCACGGTAATCGTGCACAAAAGCCTCCTTCGCATCGCTGTTCCATCACCACTGTATCGCAGTTTTGATTACCTGTTACCCGATGGCACCGATGCAACTACTCTGAAAAACGGCGTACGTGTCCGCGTCCCGTTTGGACGTCGCACGGTCATCGGTGTGTTGCTTGCCGTTACCAGTGAATCCGCTGTTGAAACACACAAACTGAAACGCGCGCTGGCAATATTGGATCGCGAACCGGTACTGACTGCCGAGGTGCTGGCGATGGTGCAGTGGGCCAGCGACTATTATCACCATCCGATCGGTGATGCACTGACGGCCGCGCTGCCGGTATTGCTGCGACAGGGTGAAGCACCCGAGGCAAGTGCCATACCGGCATGGCGACTGACAGCGACAGGCAGCGCGGTAGACACCAGCACGCTGGCACGCGCCGCCCGGCAGCAGGTAATCATGGCCGCGTTGCAGCAACAGCCACAGGGGCTGGCACGCAGCGCGCTGGAGGCACCGGCGAACGTGCTGCACGCACTGCAAGATAAAGGCTGGATCGAATCGTTCAAGCTGGAGCCCAACTCGAACGTTGGTAACCCGGTTGCCTCACTGCACACCCTCAATCCGGCACAACAACACGCCGTCGATACCATCCTTGCACGTTACGGGGAGTTCGCACCGTTTCTGCTCGAGGGTGTCACCGGCAGTGGCAAGACCGAGGTCTACCTGACGCTGGTGGAACAGGCACTGGCGCAGCAGCAACAAGCCCTGGTGCTGGTTCCGGAGATTGGCCTGACACCGCAACTGGTTGAGCGCTTTCAGCAACGTTTTCCGGTGCCGCTGGCCGTACTGCACTCCGGACTCAGTGACCGCGAACGACTCAATGCCTGGCAACTGGCGCGCAGTGGCACAGCGCCGATCATCATCGGCACCCGCTCTGCCATCTTCACCCCGCTGCTGCGGCCCGGACTGATCGTCGTCGACGAGGAACATGATGCCTCGCTGAAGCAGCAGGACGGTTTTCGTTACTCGGCCCGCGATCTCGCCATCTGGCGGGCGCGGCGGCTGGACATTCCGGTGGTGCTCGGCACCGCCACGCCTTCGCTGGAGAGCCTGCTGAACGTCGAACAGGAACGTTATCAACGACTTGACCTGCCGGAACGTACCGGTATCGCGCGCCCGCCCACATTCAAACTCATCGACGTGCGTGAGCAGCGCCTCGAAGACGGCTTGTCGGCAGCGTTGCTGGCGCACATGCACCAGCACCTCGATGCCGGCGGACAGGTGCTGCTGTTCCTGAACCGGCGTGGCTTTGCGCCCACCCTGATGTGTTATGGCTGCGACTGGGTGGCCGAGTGCCGCCGCTGCGACGCACGTCTCACCTGGCACCGGCATGACAACCGCCTGCACTGCCACCATTGCGGCAGCCAGCGACCGGTCGACACGCTGTGCCCGTCCTGTAAAGGCACCGACCTGCACCCCGTCGGCCAGGGCACTGAGCGCGTTGAGCAGGCGCTGGCAGAACACTTCCCCGCTATTGAGAATATTCGCATCGATCGCGACACGACCCGGCGCAAGGGTGAACTGGATCGCTTGCTGGAGCAGGCTCGCAGTGGCGAAAGCCGCCTGCTGCTGGGCACACAGATGCTCGCCAAGGGCCACCATTTCCCGAATGTCACGCTGGTCGGCATCCTCGATGCCGATCACGGCCTGTTCAGTACCGATTTTCGCGCCAGCGAACGCATGGCCCAGCTGATCGTGCAGGTCGCCGGCCGCGCCGGCCGCCATGAACGCCCCGGTGAGGTCCTCATCCAGACCTGTCACCCGGAACATCCGCTGTTGCAGTTGCTGATTACCGAAGGCTATCCGGCCTTTGCCCGCGCCGCGCTGACCGAGCGCCGCAGTGCGCAGATGCCACCGATCACCAGTCTTGCACTGCTGCGTGCCGAGGCAGCGTCTGCCGACACGGCCATGCATTTCCTGGCGACCGTGCAGCAACGTATCCGCGCCACCGGCCTGCCGGGCGTCGAGGTATGGGGACCGGTACCGGCCACCATGGAGCGCCGCGCCGGCCGATTCCGCGCCCAGCTGTTGCTACAATCCGCGCAACGCGGCGCCTTGCAGCGTCTGCTCAGCACACTGGTCAGGGAACTGGAACAGTCCAAAGAGGCCCGCCAGGTACGCTGGTCGGTGGATGTGGACCCGGTGGACACTTACTAATAACCGGGAAAGTTGCACCCGGCTGGCGGGCAGGGATAATAGGCGACCCGTTTACTGCCAATACAAACATTACGCAGCAGCGGATCTCGTCCGCGATGGTTTTTTTATACCGTGCAATCGCGGACGAGATCCGCTCCTGCAGGAAATTGATTACTCACTTGAAAGAACAGCTCACACAATTACTCACTGACGCCGTCGCCACCCTGCAGGCCGAGGGTACCTTGCCCGCCGATATCAGACCCACCGTGATGCTGGAGCGTACCCGCGACCGTGCCCACGGTGATTTCGCCAGCAACCTGGCGATGACACTGGCCAAGCCGGCACGTCGTAACCCGCGCGACATCGCCGAACAACTGGTTGCTGCCATTAAAACCGGCGGACAACTGCAGAAGGTGGAAATCGCCGGGCCGGGATTTATCAACTTCTTCCTCGGCCCGCAGGCCTGGCACGCCGGCATCAACGAGATTCTCGAACAAGGCGAGCAATTCGGGCGCAGCGAGACTGGCAAGGGCTCACGCGTGCAGGTGGAGTTCGTTTCCGCCAACCCGACCGGCCCGCTGCATGTCGGGCACGGCCGTGGCGCCGCTTACGGGGCAGCCGTCGCCGACCTGCTGGCCGCCATCGGTTATGAGGTGCACCGCGAATACTATGTCAACGATGCCGGCCGCCAGATGGATATCCTTGCCGCCAGCGTCTACCTGCGTTATCTCGACCTGTGTGGCGAACAGATACCGTTCCCGGCCAACGGTTACCAGGGCGATTACGTCTGGGACATTGCCGCTACCCTGCACCGCGAACACGCAGATGCCCTGCGACACCCGGTCGCCGAGGTGTTCAGGGATGTAGCGGCCGATGAACCCGCTGGCGGCGACAAGGAAACCCATATCGACGGCCTGGTTGAGCGCAGCCGTACCCTGCTCGGCGATACTCACTACCGGCAGGTATTCGATGCAGGGCTGACCGCCATCCTCGGCAACATCCGCAAGGACCTGGAAGAATTCGGCGTGGTCTATGATGATTGGTTCTCGGAGCGCTCGCTGTCCGACAACGACACCGTTGCCGC
>CAJQPV010000246.1 GCA_905480305.1 uncultured Gammaproteobacteria bacterium
TTAGGCAGTTGACCGATTTTTGTCAGAACACGGCTTAGCTGTCCAATATCCGCGATTTCCAGCGTCAGACTCATTCGGGCTATACCGTCACTTTCATCGGTTGCTGTATTTACACCTTGCAGATTTATTTTCTCGTTTGCCAGTAAAGATGTTATGTCGCGTAACAGGCCTGAGCGGTCATATGCTTCCACGGCAATGTCGACTGCATAACCTTCTCCGGTGTCATCGCCCCACTCGACTTCAATCAGTCGATCGCGGTCATCTCCTTGCAAACGCAACACGTTGCCGCAATCCTGCCGGTGAATGGTAACGCCCCGTCCCCGGGTTATATATCCAATGATCGGATCATTGGGCACCGGGTGGCAGCAGCGAGCAGTCGTGGTTAACAGGTTTCCTACACCGAATACTTTAAAACCTCCCGGCGTTATAGAATGCTCTCTTCTTGCCAGTCGCGGGCGACTTGCCTCATGGACCTCCTCTCTCGGCACCAGTTCATTAACGGCATTGGCAAGATGTCCGGCGGTAATATCACCATGACCGACGGCCTCGAAAAATTCGTCAACCTGTTTGTGCTTGAAACGACTCGCAATTTTTTCTATCGGCAAGTCTGTCACCCCGAGACGATGTAGCTCCCGGTCCAGAATACTGCGTCCTGCTGCAACATTATGTTCAAAATCCTGGTGCTTGAACCATGTCCGTACCCGTGACCGGGCGCGCGAGGTTTTCAGGTATCCGAGATGCGTATTCAGCCAGTCACGACTGGGCTCACCCTGGCGTGTTGTCAGCACTTCGACCTGCTCCCCATTCTGTAACTGGTAGGTCAGTTGCACAATACGGCCATTAATCTTGGCACCGCGACAGCGATGTCCAACCTCGGTGTGTACCGCATAGGCAAAATCAAGTGGCGTTGCACCCTGCGGTAAATCAACAATCCGACCTTGCGGGGTTAATACATAGACGCGGTCATGAAATGCTTCGGACTTGAAGCGATCAACAAAATCAGTGGCGCTATCTTCTTCATCCTTCCACTCAAGCACCTGTCTTAGCCAGGCAATTTTATCTTCGTAGACAGAATCACCGCCACCGCCTTCCTTGTAGCGCCAGTGTGCGGCTACACCCAGTTCGGCATGCCGGTGCATTTGCTCGGTGCGGATCTGAATTTCAAGGTTATAGCCTTCCGGCCCTACTACTGCCGTGTGCAGAGAGCGATACATATTCTTTTTGGGATTCGCAATGTAGTCGTCAAACTCATTCGGTATATGCCGCCACAGTCCATGCACGACACCGAGAGCCGCATAACAGTCCTTCTCTTCCTTCACCAGGATACGCACTGCGCGCATATCAAAAATTTGATCAAAGTCGACCTGCTTGCGCTGCATCTTGCGCCAGATACTGTTGATATGTTTTGGGCGACCGCTAATCGACGCCTTGATACCGGCTTTCTTCAGCTCGGCTTCAATCTGTTTGACGACATTGTTTATATAAGCTTCACGGGACTCACGTTTTTCATCCAGCTGGACAGCCAGTTGCTGGTAGGCAGCCGGCTCAAGGTAGCGCAGGGACAGATCCTCCAGCTCCCACTTGATTTGCCAGATACCCAGTCGATTTGCCAGTGGCGCATAGATATCCAGTGTTTCCTGTGAGATACGCCGTTGTTTATCTTTTCCCAGGTGCTGCAAGGTCCGCATATTATGCAAACGGTCTGCCAGTTTGATGAGCACAACCCGTACATCGTCTGCCATCGCCAGTAACAGTTTTCGCAGACTTTCTGCCTGGGCATGGCTACCCTGACCCTCCTGATCAAGCTGCTGGAACTCTCCGATACGTTCCATCTTGGTAACACCATCAACCAGTCGGGCAATAACCGGCCCAAACTCTTCCCTGACATCATCAAGTGTAACTTCGGTATCTTCTACCACATCATGCAACATGGCGGCAGCAAGCGTTTCATAATCCAGCTTGAGGCTGCTGAGTATTTCGGCAACAGCCTGCACATGGCTGAAATAGGGTTCGCCGGAAGCACGCTGCTGATCGCGATGCGCAGAAATTGCCCAGTCCGCCGCCTTTTCGAGTAACTGTCTCTCGGCATCAGGCCGCCCTTTCAGCCACTCACCAACGGGCAACAGCCCGTCCGCGAGCAGTTCATCAGACCGGGAAGATACGATTAACTCATCCATCCACCATATATAGCAATAAGCTACCGATTATTAAATGACTTTTTGCCAATACAGCGAAGCAGACGGTGCTTTAGAGTCCCCGATAGGGGATCAGTAAACCCCTCGCCTTTAGGCGATGGATCAGGATGTATGGAAAAAGCATTCAACATAATACCAACGCGGTTGATAAAAGAAGGATTCCTTCTCCCTCCGGGAGAAGGCCAGGAAGAGGGGGTGGGAATCAAGAAGAAGTGTTTGTTGAATCGATCCCCTCTCCCCAACCCTCTCCCGGTGGGAGAGGGGGTTTAATCGGCCGGATGGCCGATCGATCCGGCTTTTAGCCGTAACCCGAAGCCACCAGCTTTAGCCGGTGGTTGTTCACACAGAAAAGTTGCAGAAACAGGAACGCCGGCGAATGCCAACGCCGTAAAAATCAGGTGATGTGCCTGTCCGGCTCAGACTGTCCGGGGTCATCTGCCACAGTTGTTTCCTTGTTGACAGGTGCGACCACTGCAAGTGGTGGAGATGGCTTCTGTGGACTCGACTGATCCCCTGACGGATCGGTAAAAGTGTCATTGAGGCGTTGCACATAGTGATTTGCTGAATCTATAACACGCTGCAAGCGCCGGTAATTATGGTTGCCCCAACCTACCGGAGACTTTCTGAATATGCTGTGCCAGGGACGTGTGTTAAACACAAAGGCATTTCGAATGCGTTCCAGCTCCAGCCCGGGTGAACTCGCCTTTTCCAGCTGGCCGATAACCCGTCGCTGTGCAAATTTACGCGCTTTGAAGTGCAGAAAAATGAAGCCGCCCGCTGCCAGAAAAGCAAATATCAGCGTCCAGGCTATGTTATTACTTGAGCCCTGCCACCAGTCCGGCGTCCCCAGCTTAAAACCGTCCCTGAATCCCAGCCACTGCATCAGGAACACAGCAATTACCAGGTACAAGAGTGCAAACAATGCATCTGCCCGATACACCAGCTTGCGCCAGCGAGCCTTCAGTGACTCAATCTGCGGCACAAGTTTCTCTTCGATGTGGTGCGCGGTTTTCTCCAGCGCCCCGGTAATTCGATAGGCGCGTTCAACGCCTACACCCTGAATGCGCTGGTGAATCTCCTCAAGATCATGATCTCGCTTGGACTCGTATCGCCGCCGTAAGGAATCATCTTCGATAGTAACTGCGACTTCCGGATTATAGATGCAATAAAAGCGTCCTGCTGTCAGACCTTCCTGTGCCAGTGCACGTTGCCAGGCCCCCACGACTTCCTCCGGGTTGTCGTCCCGGGCAGTGGTATCCATCTGGTTCAATATAAAAACAAACTTGGTTGCATCAGGACGATGAATGGTCTCGCCAACAAGATGCGCCAGTGTATCCCGCATTGCACCAGGTTCCGGATGCCGTGCATCAAAAAACACCAGCACCAGATCTGACAAATCGATAATGTGGTTGGTTAGCCGCAGGGTAGCTGTTCGTTGAGAATCGGCATCAAAACCGGGAGAATCAATCATGATCCGTCCCCGCAGCTTCTCGCTTGGACTGGTTTTCAGCTGCAGGTAAGTATCTACACGCCGCCCCTCACCCTGGGCAACTTTCTCGAGTTCGTTACTGATTTGATAGAACGGAAAGCGCGGATCGGCATCCAGAGCCGAACCAGGCAACGCCTTGGTGCCATGGTCACCACCAAAACAGACGACGGTAAACTTGTCATCAACCGCCTGATTACCGGTGTCCTGCAAGGACTGCCCGAGGTAATGGTTGATAAATGTCGACTTACCGGCTGAGAAAGTACCCAGCACCGAGATCATCGGCCACCAGGATATCTGGGTTGCGAATGACTGATCGGGATTGAGGATTCCCATGGTATGGCCGACCCGGTCCAGCAATCGATAGCTCTGTACCGCCTCGACCAGCACCGGATTTTCTTTCTTCAGATGCTGTTCAAGATTTTTAAGTCTGTGCTTTATTGTTTTACCCGCGCTAAACATCGGTCGTCCCTTTATAGAACAGCGTTGCTATTGCCCCTGCCATTAACAGGCTTGTCCAACCGTCATATACAATCGCGATACTACCAGGGGATCATTTTCATCGGTCTGGCAACCTGCTGCATATTACTGCTCATCCGCCCCATGTCATTACGAATCTGGTACATGGGAACCGCAATCACCGCCATGGTGGTATTCATCCTGTCGAGACTAACCAGCATATCTTTCATGGAACGGGTACCCTCACCCGTATCCGTGGCTATGTGTGTCAGATTACCGGACATAAGGGCAACATTGCCAGAAACAGCTGTCATATTCACAGCCACGTGATCCATGGAAGTGACGACCGTATCCATACTGTTGGCCAGTCGCCCGATATCGTTACTGAGGCTGTAGATCAGAAAAAAGCCATAGGCCGCAAGAATAATAAAAGCCAGCATGGAAGGATAAACAACCAGTTCCCAGCGTCTGGCACTGGCTTCGAAGGTCCTGGCAAACTTGTCCATGCAAACCGCCATACTCTGCGGCATACCGGACTCATCAGTCCCCTCCTGGGAAATAGCGCTTTTATCTTGGCAATCAGTCATTTAGAGAACTCCTGCATATTTAATTCTTTACAGATCATGCAGTATAACCAAGCTGCCCGCAAAGTACGCCATTGACTTTGCGGGCGATATATCGCTCAGAATTCTCCTTCTGCGCCGCGATTCATGATGTCCAGGATTATATCCTTGACCTGGTTGGCCTCCTCGAAGAGTTCAGCTGGCAACTCGGAACCGCCATGGATCATCATGTCCATGTTGAGGCTGTACAACCAAAGCTTACCGGACTTGTCCTCCACCACCGAAATTCGGCAAGGCAGATAGGCAGAAAACGCATCCGAGTACTCGACCATCTTCGCAGCTGTGAGCGGATTACAGAACATGTAAATCTTCAGGTAGCGCTGATCCTCACCGGTCATTGCAGCAACCTGCTCCGAGAGTGGCAACTCACCAACATTCTTGATGTTGTGTTCATTGGCAACAAAACGCATGGTGTCTTCCACATCAGTGGCACTTAATCCATCAGCAACGGGACGTCTCCAGACAGTCGCCTCGGCGCCATTTCCTGTTGCCAGCAAGCTCTTCGTCATATCCATATAGACCTGTGGTGACATCGGATCAAACGAACTGAGGTTTTTCAGGTTCTTCACATCCTGCATACCAAAACCATAGGTCATGGCAACCCATATCAGCCCGGCTACCAGGGCAAGTCCAGTCAGCGCCAGCAAATTCCATATCAATTTAATCATGTCGTTCCTCTTACTGCTTCGGGGTTAAAAAAATTATCAGGGCGTGTTCTGGCTGGCAGCGTCAACCTGCTGTTCAAGCTCATCTGCCTGCCCGCCATTCAGGCCACGTATAACATCGACCAGTTGACGAGCCTGCACCATCATACCTTCATTGATCATGCGTACACCTGCATCATAATATGCAGCAGCAGCTTGTTCCCATTGACCTTGCGCAAAATACATATTACCAAGCTCGCCGTAGCCATCCGGATTATCCGGCTCCACCTCGATCAACTGAAGGTAATATTTCTCTGCTCCTTCATAGTCACGCAGCCAGTAAGCTTCCCTGGCAGCAGCCAGCAATTCGTAAGCTGTCTTTGTTGTGCTGCCCTCGACTGCTTCAGCGGACAAATCCGAAGGCTGTGACGGCGGGGTTAATACTGACGGTTGAGATGGCTCAGCTTGCGGTGCTGGCTCACCCGGGATAACGGGCTCAGGCATTGTAGCGGGAGCCTCAGGCTCTGGATCAACAGCTTCAGGTTCAGGGGCCACCTGCCTGGCATAGTCTTCAGCAACCGGTGCAAGCGCGTCAGTTTCTTCCTGAACAGGCGCTTTGTCGGACGACCCTGCGGCATCTGCGGCCGGCGTAACAGCATCAGTCTGCTGCGGCGTCTCTTCTACCACAGGAGTAGATGAAACCACAGCCCCGCTGTCAACAGCCTGATAGTCCAAAGCAGCCTGGCCTCCAGAGTCAGATTCAACCTGGTCTGCCTGATCTGCCTGGTCTGCCTGGTCTGCCTGGTC
>CAJQPV010000247.1 GCA_905480305.1 uncultured Gammaproteobacteria bacterium
TGACAAACTCGACATCAGCCTCCCAGCCCTTGTCACGCGGGGAATCTCCCCAGCCCAGGATCTGGTCTGACGCGTTAATGATGGTCTTATAGTGCCGGGTTATGATCGCGCGCATCGCTACAAGATAACAACTTATAACGATATTGTAAAAATATCCTGCCTGGCAATTTTAATCATGCAACAGCCCTGCAGCTGTCCAGGCCAGTTCTGCAACATATTGTATTCTCCATATCGTTAATCACTTCACAGAGAGTCGCTTCTTTTTGTTGACTGCATCATCTTCGCTCTGCCAGCTGATCCGGATATTGAAACGGTTGTGATTTTCTTCCTGCAGCGCAGTGACCTTGAGCTCCAGCAAACCCTCGGGGCGCATAACTATCTTTTCATCTTCATCGCTGAAGGTGATTTTTCCCCTGGCGATACCACTGCTGACAGCCTTGAGAATATCCTGCAAGGATTTCTCATCTTGCAGTGAATGATGGCGGAAACTTTTTTTTCTGTCTCTCATTTATTACAGATCCGTTGTTAACATCCCCGCTCAACCAAAAGACATCCTGAAAACACGTTAATGATGAATTGATGCCGGCTCAAATACCTTAATGTAAGGATAGTCGGTACTGACACCCATCACCAGTCCTTCCGGCCTGAAGATTGTGACCGCCGCACCCGGCCCTTCAAGCCGCTCTTTTTTTCTTGAATTCCGATCCAGCGTTGTATCACATTCGAAATTGACGATACCTTTCCTCAACATAACCCGTTGCCCATGGAGCAGATTACGGTGCCCATGAACGATGGCATGTACCGCACTCTTTTTTCTGAGCAGCTTGACGCCGTTGCGGGTCAGGGGCATGTCTGTCGGCCGATACTTTGTACGAATAATATTTGCCATAGGCCCGTAATAAAAATCAAACGGGTCCCGGTAAAGCTGTTTACGAAATTTCCGGTTGATATGTTTCATACCTTTATCAGTTATCACCTTTGCCATGCGGTCATCAATCCCGGCATGCACAAAAATAAAAGAGCCTTCGCGGGAACCAAGTTTCATACGCTTGTAAAACCATGCGTATTCGCCTTTTGGATGCAGAAACAATTCTTGCCACTTCCTTACCGCGGCATACACCATGCGCAGTGACAGTCCGGACTTTTCGCAATCCGCTTCGAAACCCGTCATCTTGGCGCGTAATTTTTCTATCTCGCGCTCAATGGTGGACTCCGGCATCGCCCATGCCGCCAGTTTCGGAAATTCCCGGAACCAGCTTTTCGGAGGATACAGCAGCCGACGGCACTCACGGTTGCCAGGAACACCTTTTAACGCATTTTTTCCCTGCAGGTAGCTGTCACGAATCTCGCTTAAAAAGGGGACCATCTTGCGCCCCATGCGTATAAAAAAATGATCATTCCTCGGATCCGGCTCCAGCCCGACAGACCTTATTCCAAGCAGCATACGGATGTCATGATTACCGGCCAGTAATTGCACATCCGCGCCCCGGTCAATCAGCAAGCGGATGACGCGCAACAATCGCAGCGTACTCGGGCCCTTGTCGAAACAATCACCACCGATCATAAAACTCGCCTTGCGTCCCTCCCGGGCAAGCTTGAAGTCCTTGTCCCGCGGACCGGTTTTTACCACCCCACCGGAGGCCACCAGTGAGGCAAAAAATGCATCGGCATCGGCATGCAAATCGGACATGAAATAGAGAGTACGTTTCGGCCATTGCCACGGTTCACCACCGATTGCGCTGTCCATCTCATCTGCATAGGCAGCACTGTGGTATTTATCTTTTTTTACGGAACGTTGCTTGCCCAGCATCCACACCTGCCCCTGACCCGGCAAGCTGGCATCAATCCAGGACAGGCCCTTGTAGCGCGGGATATATTTACTTGTTTTCTGCAGCTGCATAGTCTTGATTCCAGCTAATCATCAAAGCGGTTAAGTAGCGGGCGTATTTTCCAGTCTCCCTCGACGTGGCGCCACAGCCCGCCCTGAAGACACTCGATAAAAACAGGACGGCAATGATACATACTGAGTTGCCTCAGCTGCGCAGACTCCAGCACACCCAGGTGGCAGGCCGCGTGACGAAAGGCCGCACCGTGGCCGACAAAGATCTTTACCCGATCACTCTCATCTGGTGGCAATGCCGACATCGACTGCGACACGTGAGCGGCCACTCGTTCACCGGCCTGCATCAGTGACTCGGCACCCTGTAACGGCAGACAGTAATGACTGTCCGCTTTCCAGTCGACGGGCGGATCGGAAACACGCGGATCCTGCCGCAGGATTGTCTCAATCTGCGCTATCGTCAGGTTGGCGAGGCTACCGACGCCTCTTTCGGCCAGCGCATCATAGCTCTCGACAGGCAGCGGCATCTGCAACAGACTGGCAAGGCCGTCTGCCAGTATCGTTGCACTCTGCCAGGCGCGTAGCAGGCGGGATGAATCAATAGACGGCACCAGGGTCCAGCCATTCTGCATGATGGTGTCATACATAAGCTGCGCAGCTTGCTGCGCCTGGTTTTCTCCCTGCCTGTTGAGTGGCCAGGGCTGATGGGCACTGGGAACGTCCGGCCACTGCTGATAGTCACCGTGCCGAACCAGAGCCGCAATCAACCTTGCCATGGTTTAGAGCGACGCTTCGAGTTTCTTTAACATGGGGCCGAGTTGCGCCTGTTTCAGCTGTCTGGCCGCCTTTTTTATACTCAGCCACTGACGTCCCCGGTGACGCTCTTCCCATTCATCATCCGGTACCATCCGGATTACTTTCATCGGGTAGACAGACACCGAACAGCTGGCACCCCATTTCTCATAGCGATAACTGCCAATCGCGACCTCCGCAACCTCGCCTTCGACACCGGCTTCCTCCAGCGCTTCTTTCGCAGCTGATGTCTGTGGAGAAAGTCCCGGTTCTCTAATGCCCTTCGGGATAACGAGGTGATTCTTTTTACTGGAGGCGATGACCAGTATCTCCACCTCGCCATCACGCATCCGGTACGGAATAACGGATGACTGGGTGTAATAGTATGCGGGGCGATCGCGCAGTTCCTTGCCATCCGCTGCAGGGTAGGGGAATTTCTTCGGCAAGCTATCAGGGCGCGTCAAGGAAAGCAGCCGGGCACAGCCGGCTTGCAACAGCGGCCAGTCTGCCTGCACCTGCAGTCTGGCCAGCGTAGCTGTCGGCATGAGCTTGCCATCTTCCGGTAACGCAACTGTCTCATCTGTCAGCAATAGCAGCAATTCCTCCAGCCCCGGGTTATGGCCAACCAGCATCACCCGGGCTGATTTCTGCTGGCATTCACCAAGCACCACCAGCAACTCATCAACATCGGCAGCATAAATGCGTTTATCCTGTCGTATCCCACTGGCATCGATTCCCATGGCCTTGCAGGTCTTCTCGGCAGTGACCAATGCACGCTCTGCCGGCGAGGAAATAATCAGGTCAGGTATCCATTCCTGCCGTGCCAGCCATACACCGACACGCTGGGCACCGCGTTTACCACGGTCCTTCAGCGGGCGATAAAAATC